>NZ_JAAOQS010000137.1:0-20743 GCF_011603105.1 Rhodococcus sp. A14
CGCTCGAGCGGATCGAGAACGGCGACCGTGACCTCGCCGGACTCGCCGCGGACCTGGGATTCTCGGATCAGGCGCACATGACCAGGACCATCGGGGCCCACCTCGGCGAGACACCCACCGCGCTGCGAACACTGTTGTCGGCCTGAACGACCCTCGACTTCTGTCGGTGGTCGATGCGAACATATGTTCGTGTCCGATTCGCCGCGCCCGCGCATCTCGAGTGGCGCCGAGGCGACCATCCTGCACGCCGACCTCGATGCGTTCTACGCCTCGGTGGAGCAGCGGGACGACCCCGGCCTGCGGGGTCGTCCGGTGATCGTCGGCGGCGGCGTCGTGCTGGCCGCGAGCTACGAGGCGAAGGCGTACGGGGTGCGCACGGCCAGCAGCGGTGCGCAGGCGCTGCGCCTGTGCCCGCACGCCGTCGTGGTGCGCCCACGAATGTCGGCGTACGCGGCCGCGAGCAAGGCGGTGTTCGAAGTCTTCGGCCGGACGACGCCCCTGGTCGAGGGACTGTCGATCGACGAGGCCTTCCTCGACGTCGCCGGTCTCCGCAAGATCGCTGGCGCGCCGGTCGACATCGCGGCGCGTCTGCGCCGGGACGTACGCGAGCAGGTGGGTCTGCCGATCACGGTCGGGATCGCGAGAACGAAGTTTCTCGCGAAGGTCGCCAGCGCGGTGGGCAAACCCGACGGACTGCTGCACGTGCCGCCGGACCGCGAGATCGAGTTCCTCCATCCGCTGCCGGTCGAAAGGCTGTGGGGTGTCGGCGCGGTGACGTCGGTCAAGCTCCGAGACGCCGGGATCGCCACCGTCGGCCAGCTCGCCCACCATCCCGAAGAGCTGCTCGTGTCCATCGTCGGACCCGCGGCGGGCCACCACCTCCACGCGCTCGCCTGGGCACGCGACCCGCGTCCCGTGCAGGTGGGGCGCAGGCGGAGATCCGTCGGCGCGCAGGACGCTCTGGGGCGCAGACCGAAGTCGAGGGAGGATGTGGACGCCGCTCTGGTGACGTTGGTGGACCGGGTGGCCGGCCGATTGCGCCGCGGCGAGCGGGTCGGGCGCACGGTGGTGCTCCGGCTGCGGTTCGACGACTTCACCCGGGTGACGCGTTCGCACACACTCGCGCAGCCGTCGGCTCAGACGCAGACGATCCTCACGACGGCCCGCGGCCTGCTGAACAACGCGATGCCGATGATCGAACGCAAGGGCATCACCCTCGTGGGAATCGCGGTGGCCAACCTCGAGGACGACTGCCCGCAACAGCTGGCGCTGCCGTTCGACCCGTACACGAGTAGTTCACTCGACAGCACGCTCGACAGTCTCCGCGACCGCTTCGGCTCCTCGGCCGTCACCCGCGCCGTGCTGCTGGGCCGGGATCAGGGTGTGACGGTGCCGATCCTGCCGGATTAGGCCGGCAGGATCGGCCACCGATCAGCTCGCGTCGAACTTTCGGGCCGCCAGCGACCGGACGATCCCGGCGCGGCCCTCGACCACCAGGCGGCGCAGGGCGGGCGGGTGGTCGCCGGCCAGGAATTCGTCGGCTGCCGCCACGGATTCCTCGCTGATCGACCACGACGGGTACAGACCCACGACGACGGTCTGCGCGACCTCGCTCGAACGCCGCTCCCACACCCCGGGAATGTCCGCGAAGTAGCGGGCCACGTACGGTGCGAGGATCTCGGACTGGCCGTGACCGGCGAATCCGCCGATGATCGAGCGGGCGGTGATGTTCGGCACGGAATCGTCGCCGACCACCCGGTTCCAGGCCTGTTCCTTCACCGCGGCCTGCGGGCGGACGGTGGCTGCGGCGGCGGCGTTGCGGGCACCTGCCGCGGTGGGGTCGCGTTCGGCTTCGGCGTCGATGAACGGCGTCTCGACGCCCTCGGCGTCGATCTCACCGGCCCCGGCGAGTGCGGTGACGAGACGCCAGCGCAGGTCCGTGTCGACGACGAGCCCCGGAAGCCCGACCGTCTCGGGTGCGGCGTCGAGCAGTTCCTGCAGCACCTCGGTGTGCCACGCCGACAGCTGCGCCCCCGCCAGCGCGTTGACGAACGCCAGCTGGTGGTCCGAACCCGGCTCGGCTTCCCGCGCCAGTTCGAGGAGCCGGTTCGCGAAGTCCGGCCAGCCGTGTTCCTTGGCCCACTCGGGTTCGGCGTAGCTGTGCAGCGCGGTCTGGGCCTGCATCAGCAGTCGCTGGACGACGCCGACCTCGGTTTCGGCGCCGACGCCGCGCTGCACGAGGGCGACGAAGTCCCGCGCCTTGAGTTCGGCCTGACGCGTCATCTCCCAGGCCGCCGACCACACCAGCGTGCGGGGGAGGGGCTCGTCGATGTCGCCGATGCGGTCGATGGCGGTGGCGAGCGAGTCGGGATCGAGCCGCAGCGAGCAGTACGTGAGGTCGTCGTCGTTGACGAGGATCAGCTGACCGCGTTCGACACCGACGAGTTCGGCGACGTCGGTGCGTTCGGTGGCGTCGAGGTCGAGTTCCACCCGCTTCGTGCGCACGAGCTTGCCGTCCCGGTCGTCGTACACGCCGACGGCGATACGGTGCACCCGTCGCTCACCGGCACCCGGTGCGGCGCCGGACTGCAGGACGGCGAACCGCGTGAACTTGCCGTCCGCGTCGACGTCGAATTCGGGGCGCAGGATGTTGAGCCCGGTGGTCTTGAGCCACTGGGCTCCCCAGTCGGACAGGTCGCGGCCCGACGACTTCTCGAGTGCGCCGAGGAGGTCGTCGAACGTGGCGTTGTCGAAGGCGTGGTCGCGGAAGTAGTCCCGCAGGCCGGACAGGAAGGGGTCGAGCCCGACATACGCGACGAGCTGCTTGAGGACCGAGGCGCCCTTCGCGTACGTGATGCCGTCGAAATTCACCTCGACCGCGGCGAGGTCGGGGATGTCGGCGGCGATGGGGTGGGTGGAGGGCAGCTGATCCTGCCGGTACGCCCAGGACTTCTCGACGTTGGCGAACGTGGTCCACGCGTTGGTGTATTCGGTGGCCTCGCTCTGGCAGAGCACGGAGGCGAACGTCGCGAAGGACTCGTTGAGCCACAGGTCGTCCCACCAGCGCATGGTGACGAGGTCGCCGAACCACATGTGCGCCATCTCGTGCAGGACGGTCTCGGCGCGCCGCTCGTACGACGCCCGCGTCACCTTGGACCGGAAGACGTAGTCCTCGAGGAACGTCACGGCGCCGGCGTTCTCCATTGCGCCCGCGTTGAATTCGGGGACGAACAGCTGGTCGTACTTCCCGAACGCGTAGGGGGTGCCGAAATTGCGGTGGTAGAACTGGAAGCCCTGCTTGGTTTCCGTGAACAGGCGCTCGGAGTCCATGTGCTTCCCGAGGGAGGCGCGGCAGTAGATCGCGAGCGGGATGTCGCCGTGCTCGTCGGAGTAGTTGTCGGTCCACTCCGCGTACGGGCCGGCGATGAGCGCGACGAGGTAGGTGCTCATCTTCGGTGTGGTGCGGAAGATGTGGCGGCCGGCGTCCGGCGCCACCGTCTCGACGGTCGCGGAGTTGGAGATCACCTTCCAGTCGGCGGGGGACGTGACGTGCACGTCGAACGTCGCCTTCAGGTCGGGCTGGTCGAAGCAGGCGAACATGCGCTTGGCGTCGGCGGTCTCGAACTGCGAGTACAGGTACACCGCGTCGTCGGTCGGGTCCACGAAGCGGTGTAGCCCTTCACCGGTGTGCGAGTACGCGCAGTCGGCCTCGACCACCAGTTCGTTGCGTTCCGCGAGATCGGTGAGTGTGATGCCGGTGGACTCGTCGTAGTTCGACACGTCGACGGGGGAGCCGTTCAGCGTGGCCGAATGCACACGGGCCGCGACGATGTCGACGAACGTGGACGCGCCGGGGGTGGCCCCGAACGTGACGGTGGTGCGAGAGGAGAACGTCTCGACTCCGGGCTGACCTGTCCCGTCGGTGAGGTCGAGTTCGATCAGATAGTTGTCGACGGTCAGCAGTCCGGCTCGTTCGGCTGCCTGTTCGCGGGTCAGGTTCGGTGGGGCCACAGAGGTCTCCTCGTGATCGGCGGCGGTGCTCGTACTCGATGCTGCCATCCCATCACGAGTGGGCCGGGGGTGTTAACCGGACAGGTCGGCCAACGGCACCCCGGGGTCGGCCAGGCGGTCGGGATCGACCGGGGCGGACGACGACACCAGTTTCTTGATCTGATCGGTGACATCCCAGATGTTGACGTTCATGCCGGCGAGGACGTGGTTGTCCGCGTCGAGCCAGAAGGCCACGAACTCGCGTGCGGCGAAATCGCCGCGCACGACCACCCGGTCGTACGAATCGTGCGGGGCGTACCCCACATACTCCATGCCCAGATCGAACTGGTCGGTGAAGAAGTACGGCAGGTTCCCGTATTCCGCCTCGTGCCCGAGCATGGTGGCGGCGGCCACGGCCGGCTGGTTGAGCGCGTTCGCCCAGTGCTCGACCCGGATGCGGGTGCCGAGCTGCGGATGCTGTTGCGCGGCGATGTCGCCCACCGCGACGACGTCTGGGTCGCTGGTCTGCAACCCGGCGTCGACGAGAACGCCGCCGTCGACGTCGAGTCCGGCCCGCTCCGCGATCTCGATGTTGGGTGCCGCACCGACGGCGACGAGGACCGCGTCGGCGGGCAGGACGGTGCCGTCGCCCAACCGAACCCCGGTGGCCTTGCCGTCTTCGACGACGATCTCCTCGACCGTCGCGCCGAGGTGCAGTTGAACGCCGTGCTCGCGGTGGAGTTCGGCGAAGACCGAGCCGATCTCGGGGCCGAGGGAGCCGAGCAGGGGAACTTCGGCGGCTTCCACCACCGTCACGTCGGCGCCCTTCTCCCGCGCGGAGGCACCCACCTCGAGGCCGATCCAGCCGGCGCCGATCACCACGAGTCGTCGGCCACCGGCGACCGCCTCGATGAGCTTGTCCGATTCGTCGATGGTGCGGAGGTAGTGGACGCCCTCGGCGTCGGACCCGGAGATCGGTGGGCGGCGCGAGCGCGAACCAGTGGCGAGGGCGAGCTTGTCGTATCCCAGCGTGGAACCGTCCGGCAGCGTCACGGTGTGGGCGGCGAGGTCGAGGGCGGTGGCGGTGGTGCCGAGCCGCAGGTCCACGTGATGGTCGCGGTACCAGTCGCCGTGGTGGACGGTGAAGTCGCCGAGTGCCTTCTTGCCTGCGAAGTGTTCCTTCGACAGCGGAGGTCGCTCGTAGGGAAGATGTTCCTCCTCCGACAGGAGGATGATCGATCCGTCGAAATCCTTGTCACGCAATGCTTCTGCCGTTTTCGCTCCGGCGAGGCCGCCGCCGACGACGACGAACGTGCGAGTGGAGGACATGTGAGGATGCTCCCTTCCGGTCGACCACTTTCGACCCTACTGCCGCGAGCGGGGTCTCCGGGAAGGATTCCCGGAGGGGAGGTGTTGACTGGACGGGAATGTGTACATCACCGAGAAGGAGCATCACGTGAGTGCTGGGACTAACGCCGGGACCGCCAAGGACGTCGCTGATTTCTGGTTCGACCCACTGTGCCCGTGGTGCTGGATCACCTCGCGATGGATCCTCGAGGCCACGCAGGTGCGCGACCTGGAGGCGAACTTCCACGTGATGAGCCTGGCCGTCCTCAACGAGGGCCGGGATCTGCCGGAGGAATACAGCGAGCTCATGACCAAGGCGTGGGGCCCGGTGCGGGTGCTGATCGCGGCCGCGCAGAAGCACGGCGACGAGATCCTGCTGCCGCTGTACACGGCGATGGGCACGCTCATCCACAACGACGGCAACAAGGACTTCGGCGACGTGATCGTCAAGTCGCTCGCCGAGGTCGGGCTCCCGGCCGAACTGGCCGAGGCCGCCGAATCGGAGGAGTTCGACGCCGCACTGCGCGAGAGTCACGCCGCAGGCATGGACGCCGTCGGACCGGACGTGGGAACCCCGACCATCCACGTCAACGGTGTCGCGTTCTTCGGCCCGGTCCTGTCGCGGATTCCCCGCGGCGAGGACGCGGGCAAGGTGTGGGACGGTGCGGTCGCGCTGGCCGGCTACCCGCACTTCTTCGAACTCAAGCGCACCCGGACCGAGGACCCCCAGTTCGACTGAGCCCCGTCCCGGGCACGGTCACCGAGTGACGGGCCCGGCCGGGTCGGCCGCGTACTGCAGTTGCTGCGGATCGCGGTAGATCTGGCCGGGTTTCACGAACAGGTGACCGTGCCGGGTCCTGTTCCGCAGGGCGGCGGCGCGCCAGGTCAGCACCGGATGTCCCGACAGCAGATTCACGAACCACGGAAAGAACCCGCGTTCGGTGGTGGCCCGGTCGGCGAGTTCGTCGAAGCCGACGATGCTGACGAGGTATTTGCCCGCGCCGAGAACGCCCATCGCGCCGCGGGCGCCCTGGGGCCGCACACAGTAGCCGTGATTGTCTGCGGTGTATTCCATCGATCGGAACAGCGCCGACCCGACGACGGGAATGTAGTTGGCGGCGAACTGTCCCAGTTGTCGCCAGTAAGAGGCGTGACCGGCCGCGATGTGACCGACCTCGTGGCCGATGATGAAGGCGAGGGCGTCGGGCTCGCGGGCCTCGCCGCCGATCTCGAACAGATCGCTGTACACCACGACGAAGCGGCGGAAACCGTGTCCGGATGCGAACGCGTTGATCCGGCCGTTCCCGAGCACGACGTACGCGTCGGGCGGTTCGGTCATCCCGAACCGCGCAGCCGCCTCGGCCACCATCCGATACCCGTCGGGGAACTGGGTGGGCGTCATCTTGATCCCGTTCACCTGCTGCGAGCCGTAGAGCTGGCCGCGGCCGACGGCGATGAGGATCGGTGCGATCAGCACGATGAGCACCCAGGTGGACACCACGCCGAGGAAGAGTGCCGCGATCGCCGCGACGTAGGCGACCACGGTGAGAACGATCGCCGCCACGAGCAGCGGGATCTCCCACGAGTGCCGGGCGGGCCTGTCGTGCGGCATGAGGCCCGGCAACGGGACCGGAGGATTCCATCCCGTCCCGCCACTCCACTGGTGCTGCGCGGGGGCCTGCCGATGTCCCGGATACGCCTGTCCCCAGTTCTGTCCGTTGTCGGGATACATGCTGATCACGATAAGCGTCCCGGGCCCCTGACACGATTCGCGAGGACGCCTGACAGAATCACCAGTCATGCGCGTATACCTGGGTGCCGACCATGCCGGATTCGAACGTAAGAACGAGATCATCGAACACCTGAAGGCCGCGGGCCACGAGACCGTCGACTGCGGCGCTCATGTCTACGACGCCCTCGACGACTACCCCGCCTTCTGCATCGAGACGGCTCGTCGTGTCGTCGCCGACGAGGGCAGCCTCGGCATCGTGCTGGGCGGCAGCGGCAACGGTGAGCAGATCGCCGCGAACAAGGTGAAGGGTGCGCGATGTGCCCTGGCGTGGAGCGTCGAGACCGCGCAGCTGGCCCGCCAGCACAACAACGCTCAGCTGATCGGCCTCGGCGGCCGCATGCACTCCCTCGAGGAGTCCCTCGCGATCGTGGACGCGTTCCTCGCCGCCGAGTGGTCGAACGAGGAGCGCCACCAGCGCCGCATCGACATCCTGTCCGAGTTCGAGAAGACCGGCGTCGCCCCGGCCCTGCCCGAGGCCTGATCGTCCTTGCCCGAAGGTCACACCCTGCACCGGCTGGCCCGGCTGCACCAACGCCGGTTCGCCGGTGCGCCGGTGCGGGTGCTGAGCCCGCAGGGCAGATTCGCCGAGGACGCAGCCCTCGTCGACGGCCGCGTCCTCGTCAAGTCCGAGGCCTGGGGTAAACACCTGTGGCATCACTACGAGTCCGGACTGGTCGTGCACGTCCATCTGGGACTGTACGGAGCATTCACGGAATCGGCCGTTCCGATGGAACCGCCGGTCGGGCAGGTCAGGATGCGGATGGTCGGCGCCGAATTCGGCACCGACCTCCGCGGTCCGACGGCCTGTGAGGTTCTCCATCCGCCGCAGGTCGCCGCCATCGAGGCGCGGCTGGGACCGGATCCGCTGCGGAAGGACGCCGATCCCGACAAGGCGTGGAAACGCATCTCGGCGTCGAAGACCCCGGTCGGGGCACTGCTGATGGATCAGGCCGTGATCGCGGGCATCGGCAACGTGTACCGGGCGGAGGTCCTGTTCCGGCACGGCATCAACCCCGACCGGCCCGGCCGCGCGCTGTCCCGTGACGAGTGGGACGCGCTGTGGGCCGACCTCGTCGCCCTGATGAAGGTCGGGGTCCGCCGCGGCAAGATGCACGTCGTCCGTCCCGAGGACGATCACGGCGATCCGGCGTATGCGAAGGATCGTCCCCGGACGTACGTCTACCGGCGGGCGGGATCACCGTGCCGGATCTGCGGCACCCCGGTGGCCCACTCGGTCATGAAGGGCCGCAACCTCTTCTGGTGCCCGAGTTGCCAGCCCTCCTGACGGCCGGCTAGAAGTCGAACCCACCACCGAAGTCGAACCCGCCGCCGTCTCCGCCGCCACCGAAGTCGAATCCGCCGCCGTCGCCACCGGCGTCCCCGCCCATGTCGCCGCCGCCGTCCGCGCCTGCGTCACCGCCGTCGCCACCGCCGTCTGCGCCCGCGTCACCGGTGTCCTGGGACGCGTCGCCCGCTCCGCTCTCGAAGCCCTGCGCGTCGTACCCCACTCCGGCCATCCCGGAGAACATCGCCGAGAACAGGAACATCGAGCCCAGGCCCCACGCGCCTGCGACGAGAGCGGGCTTCCACCACGGCTCCGAGTACCAGCCGGCCGGAACCGGGCGTCCCGCGACGCGGCCACCGGGGTAGTAGTTCGGTGTCTTCGACGACGGGTTCGGCGACGCCGCGACCTGCCGCCCCTCGAACTCGACCTCACGGTCCTCGGTGACCGCGCCCGCTGACTTCTGGCCGTCGATGGACGGAATCTCCGGGCCGGGGTCCATGCCCATGGCCGTGCGGGCGGCGCGGATGTAGTAGAGACCCTCGAGTGCCGTCTGCTTGGCGAGACGCGCCTGGACGGGCGTCGTGGCCTGATCGATCTGGGAGCCGGCGGCGGTGTAGCGCTCGGATGCGTCGGCGAGTGCCTGCTGGGAGGCGGTGTCGGATCCGGTGAGGCTGTACACCTGTCCGCCGAGCCGTTCGATGGCCTGGCGCGCGTCTGCCTTGGCGTCCTCGAGCTGGTTCGCGGTCTGCCCGGCGCGGTTGCTGCGGCTCCTCACCACCAGGAAGGCGACCGCCGCCACGATCACGAGAATGAGTAGCAGTTCCACGGTGGGCCTCCGGAGTCTTCGCGGACCGCCGGCTGCGGAGCTGCAACATCCACGAGTAGGGGACAAATCGGACATCTCCCAGAGTACTGACCGAAATCGTGGTTACGCGCTCGGCGAACGGGGGAGTGGTCCGGCGGAGGGCGAGTGGGGCCGCGCCCACCGTCCATGTGACGCATGTCATAGCGGATGCGGTCTCTGCGGCCGCCCTCGAACATGAAAAAAGGAGCGTTCCCTGGGGTGGGAACGCTCCTGTGTGGAGGGGATGACGGGAATCGAACCCGCGTAATCAGTTTGGAAGACTGAGGCTCTACCATTGAGCTACATCCCCGTGCATACGACTACCTGGGATCGCCATGCATGTCGTCTGCGATGAGTGACTGTACCCAACCTCGCTTTGGATTTCATAATCGGGGGGCCGTAGGATTCTTCCTCGGGTCCTCGCGAGGTTGGCGAGAGCCGGCTTCGACCGGGGTGTAGCGCAGCTTGGTAGCGCATCCGCTTTGGGAGCGGAGGGTCGCAGGTTCAAATCCTGTCACCCCGACCAGAACCACAGGGCAGGTAACTGCCGCACAGAAAAGCACGACCACACGAAGGAGCCAGTCCGTGAAGAGCACCGTCGAGCAGCTCAGCCCGACGCGAGTCCGTATCAACGTTGAGGTGCCCTTCGAGGAGCTCAAGCCTGATTTCGACAAGGCCTACAAGGCCCTCGCGCAACAGATCCGTCTCCCCGGCTTCCGTCCGGGCAAGGCACCGGCCAAGTTGCTCGAAGCCCGTGTCGGTCGTGGCGCAGTCCTGGAGCAGGTCGTCAACGACGCACTCCCGTCCCGCTACTCCGAGGCCGTCACCAGCGCCTCGGTGAAGGCGATCGGTCAGCCCGAGATCGAGATCACGAAGATCGAGGACGGCGAGCTCCTCGAGTTCACCGCCGAGGTCGACGTCCGTCCCGAGATCACGCTGCCCGACTACAGCGAGCTGAGCGTCACCGTCGATCCGATCGAGATCACCGACGAGGCCGTCGAGGAGCAGCTCCTGTCGCTGCGTCAGCGCTTCGGCACCCTCACCGGTGTCGAGCGTGCGGTCGAGGACGGAGACTTCATCTCCATCGACCTGTCGGCGACCGTCGACGGTGAGGCCGTTCCCGAGGCCACCGCGAGCGGTCTGTCGCACGAGGTCGGTTCGGGTCAGCTCATCGAGGGCCTCGACGAGGCCGTCGTCGGCGTCAAGGCCGGCGAGTCCAAGGAGTTCACCTCGACGCTCGTCGCCGGTGACCACGCGGGCAAGGAAGCTGTCGTCACCGTCACCGTCGGTACCGTCAAGGAGCGCGAGCTGCCTGCCGAGGACGACGAGTTCGCTCAGCTGGCAAGCGAGTTCGACACCCTCGACGAGCTGAAGGCCGACCTGCGTGAGCGCGTCGGACGCGTCCGCAAGGTCGAGCAGGCCGGTCAGATCCGCGACAAGGTCCTCGAGACCCTGCTCGAGACCGTCGAGGTCCCGCTGCCCGAGGCCGTCGTCAAGGCCGAGGTCGACGCTGCACTGCACGACGCCGTGCACGGTCTCGACCACGACGAGGAAGCGCTGAACAAGCTCCTCGAGGAGCAGGGCACGAGCCGCGAAGAGTTCGACAAGGACGCCAAGGAGAGCGCCGAGCGCTCGGTGAAGACCCAGCTGCTGCTGGACGCCATCGCCGACGCCTCCGACGTCACCGTCGGCCAGGACGAGCTCACCGAGCGCATCCTGTTCCAGGCGCAGCGCTACGGCATGGCCCCCGAGCAGTTCATCCAGCAGATCCAGCAGGCCGGCCAGCTCGGCGCCGTCTTCGCGGACGTGCGTCGCGGCAAGGCTCTCGCCGGTGTCGTCGAGCAGGCCACCGTCACCGACACCTCGGGTGCCGCTGTCGACACCGCCGAACTGTTCGGCAACGGTGAGGCCGACGCCGAGGAGGCTGCGTCCACGGACGAGGCTGCGTCGGATTCCGCCGAGGGCGAAGACCAGAAGTAATGCTGGTCGCGGGATGTTTCTCTCGCGTTCGGCTGTGAGTTGTTTTCCGCTTTGAGCGAAGTAGGGCGGCACCGGGACTCCGGTGCCGCCCTCCTTCGTTAGTGTCTGTGTCAGCAATCAACGATTTACGGAGAAGGCAGGTACCGTGACTTCCAATCACCTGGAGACTTTGCAGAGTCCCGCCATGACTTCAGCCACCGCTGGGTTGAACCTCAGCGACTCGGTGTACGAACGCCTGCTGCGCGAGCGCATCATCTTCCTCGGTACCCAGGTCGACGACGACATCGCGAACAAGCTGTGCGCTCAGATCCTGCTGCTGTCGGCAGAGGATCCCAGCCGGGACATCTCCCTCTACATCAACTCGCCCGGCGGTTCGGTCAGCGCCGGCATGGCGATCTTCGACACGATGCAGTTCGCCGAGTGCGACGTCGCGACGTTCGGAATGGGTCTGGCCGCGTCGATGGGTCAGTTCCTGCTCTCCGCCGGGGCCAAGGGCAAGCGGTACGCGCTCCCGCACGCGCGGATCATGATGCACCAGCCGTCCGCCGGAATCGGTGGTACCGCCAGTGACATCGCGATCATGGCCGAGCAGTTCGCGCACACCAAGCGCGAAATGGCCGAGCTGATCGCCGAGCACACCGGTCAGACGGTCGAGCAGATCACCGCCGATTCGGATCGTGACCGCTGGTTCACCGCACAGCAGGCTCTCGAATACGGTTTCGTCGACCACGTCGTCTCCCGCGCGGCGCAGGCGGGCGGGACGGGGCTGTAGCGGCCCGGCTTCCTCACTGACCGCTCCCACACATCCTTTGGAGAACTGATGACCAACCTGTTCGATCCCCGCAGCCTGGGAGGCCAGGCGCCCGCAGGCCCCGAGTCTCGCTACATCCTGCCGTCGTTCATCGAGCACTCGAGCTACGGCGTCAAGGAGTCCAACCCGTACAACAAGCTGTTCGAGGAACGCATCATCTTCCTCGGCGTGCAGGTGGACGACGCGTCGGCCAATGACGTGATGGCTCAGCTGCTCGTTCTCGAGTCGCTGGACCCCGATCGCGACATCACCATGTACATCAACTCGCCGGGTGGCTCGTTCACCTCGCTGATGGCGATCTACGACACCATGCAGTACGTCCGCGCCGACATCACGACGGTGTGCCTCGGCCAGGCGGCCTCGGCTGCCGCGGTGCTGCTGGCGGCCGGTAGCCCCGGCAAGCGTCTCGCCCTGCCGAACGCTCGTGTCCTCATCCATCAGCCCGCCACCGGCGGCATCCAGGGTCAGGTCTCCGACCTCGAGATCCAGGCTGCCGAGATCGAGCGGATGCGTCGCCTGATGGAGACCACCCTCGCGAAGCACACAGGCAAGGATGCCGACGTGATCCGCAAGGACACCGATCGCGACAAGATCCTCACGGCCGCCGAGGCCAAGGAATACGGAATCATCGACGACGTGCTCGAGTACCGCAAACTCAGCGCCCAGAAGTGATTTCCTGCCGCCCCGGCTCGGGCGACACGCCGTTACGGCGCGGTTGCCGCGAGCCGGGTGCGGGATCGGCAAGGCTGGCTTTCCCGGAAGATCGGTGCGCGAATCACCGACAACCAGTCGACCTCGCTCGCGATCTGCGGGTACGGTCACATAACGGGCTTTCGTTTTCGGTCGGTGCGCGCACGGCGTGGGATCGGTTCGATGGTTGCACGTAGACGAAGGAAGTAGGGACCTGACGAGATGGCACGCATCGGTGACGGCGGGGATCTGCTCAAGTGCTCTTTCTGCGGTAAGAGCCAGAAGCAGGTCAAGAAGCTCATTGCTGGGCCTGGGGTGTACATCTGCGACGAGTGCATCGACCTGTGCAACGAGATCATCGAAGAGGAGCTGGCCGAGTCCAGCGAGGTGAAGCTCGACGAGCTGCCGAAGCCGGCCGAGATCCGGGATTTCCTCGAGAATTACGTGATCGGCCAGGATGCCGCCAAGCGGACTCTCGCCGTTGCGGTCTACAACCACTACAAGCGCATCCAGGCCGGTGACAAGGGTCGTGATGCGCGCGGCGAGACGGTCGAGCTGGCGAAGTCGAACATTCTCATGCTCGGTCCCACGGGCTGCGGCAAGACGTATCTGGCTCAGACGCTGGCGAAGATGCTCAACGTCCCGTTCGCGATCGCCGATGCGACGGCGCTCACCGAAGCCGGCTATGTCGGTGAGGATGTCGAGAACATCCTCCTCAAGCTGATCCAGGCCGCCGACTACGACGTCAAGCGCGCCGAGACCGGCATCATCTACATCGACGAGGTCGACAAGATCGCCCGCAAGAGCGAGAACCCGTCGATCACGCGGGACGTGTCCGGTGAGGGTGTGCAGCAGGCTCTGCTGAAGATCCTCGAGGGCACGCAGGCCAGCGTGCCGCCGCAGGGCGGTCGCAAGCACCCGCATCAGGAGTTCATCCAGATCGACACGACGAACGTCCTGTTCATCGTGGCGGGCGCGTTCGCCGGCCTCGAGCGGATCGTGTCCGATCGCGTGGGTAAGCGCGGCATCGGTTTCGGCGCCGAGGTGCGGTCGAAGGCGGAGATCGACACGCAGGACCACTTCGCAGAGGTCATGCCGGAAGACCTGATCAAGTTCGGGCTGATCCCCGAGTTCATCGGTCGTCTGCCGGTCGTGGCGTCGGTGACGAACCTGGACAAGGAATCGCTCGTCCAGATCCTGTCCGAGCCGAAGAACGCGCTGGTCAAGCAGTACAACCGGTTGTTCGACATGGACGGCGTGGAGTTGGAGTTCACCACGGACGCGCTCGAGGCCATCGCCGACCAGGCGATCCTCCGCGGCACCGGTGCTCGTGGACTCCGCGCGATCATGGAGGAAGTCCTCCTGCCGGTCATGTACGACATCCCGAGCCGTGACGACGTCGAGAAGGTCGTGGTCAGCGCCGAGACGGTCAACGACAACGTGCTTCCGACCATCGTTCCGCGCAAGCCGGAGCGGGGAGAACGCCGAGACAAGTCCGCCTAGGCGGGAGCGCGCTGTATCCTGGGTGCGAACTAACTCACTAGTTCGTACAAATGGAGGTAATGCGCGCGATGACCGCTCCCGGACCGATCTTTGTTCTCAACGGCCCCAACCTGAACCTGCTGGGGCAGCGGCAGCCCGAGGTGTACGGGCGGGAGACGCTCGACGACGTCGTGGAGTTGTGCCGCACGGCTGCCGCGAAGGCTGGACGTGAGATCGTCGCGCGGCAGTCCAATCACGAGGGCCACCTGATCGACTGGGTGCACGAGGCCCGGACCACGGCGTCGGGCGTCGTGATCAACCCCGGCGGTTTCACGCACACGTCGGTGGCGCTGCGCGACGCCCTGGTGACGCTCGAGGTGCCGCTCGTCGAGGTGCACATCAGCAACGTGCACGCCCGCGAGGAATTCCGGCACCACTCGTACGTGTCCGGGGTCGCGACCGGTGTGATCGCCGGACTCGGAATCCTCGGCTATGCGCTGGCCGTCGACTTCATCTGCAACAAGGGCTGACGCCGCCATGGGACGACAGGTTCGTACGAGCGTTGCCACGGTATCCCTGAGCGGATCGCTGGAGGAGAAGGTCACCGCGATCGCGGCGGCCGGGTTCGACGGATTCGAGGTGTTCGAACCCGATTTCGTGAGCTCGCCGTGGTCGCCGCGTGAGCTGGCTTCCCGCGCAGCGGATCTCGGACTCACCCTCGATCTGTATCAGCCGTTCCGCGATCTGGACTCCGTGGACGACACGACGTTCGCGCGCAACCTGATCCGAGCCGAGCGCAAGTTCGACATCATGGAGCAGCTCGGCTGCGACACCCTGCTGGTGTGCTCGTCGCCGTTGCCCGAGGCGGTGCGGGACGACGCTCGCCTGACCGAGCAACTCCACACTCTCGCCGAGCGCGCACACAGCCGGGGACTCCGCATCGCCTACGAGGCGCTGGCCTGGGGCACGCACGTCAACACGTACCGGCACGCGTGGAAGATCGTGCAGGACGCAGACCATCCTGCCCTCGGTACCTGCCTCGACAGCTTCCACATCCTCTCCCGCGGCGACGACCCGTCCGGCATCCGCGACATCCCGGGGGAGAAGATCTTCTTCCTCCAACTCGCCGACGCGCCCCGCATGTCGATGGACATCCTGCAGTGGAGCCGGCACCACCGGAACTTCCCGGGGCAGGGCAACTTCGATCTCGCGACGTTCGGCGCGCACGTCCAGGCCGCTGGATACACCGGACCGTGGTCGCTCGAGATCTTCAACGACACGTTCCGGCAGTCGTCCACGGGGCGCACGGCCGCCGACGCGCACCGCTCGCTGCTGTACCTCCAGGAGGAGGTCGCACGCGTGCAGGCCGAGCGCGGTGAGGACACCGGTCGCGGCCTGACGCTGTTCGAGCCGCCGCCGCGCGCACCCCTCGAAGGCATCGTGTCGCTCCGGCTCGCGGCCGGTCCGGGCAAGGATTCCGACCTTCGGCAGGCGCTGCAGCACATCGGATTCCGTCTGGTGGGCCGGCACCGCAGCCACGACCTCCAGTTGTGGCGGCACGGCCGGATGACCATCGTGGTCGATGCGACCGCGGGCACGGTGTGGACCGCTCCGGGTCTGCCTGCGCACCTGCCGGTGCTCACCCAGATCGGTATCCGGTCGAGCGATCCCGACGCGTGGGGTGAGCGCGCCGCAGCGCTCGAGGTCCCGGTGCACGAGGTCCTGTTGCCCGGTGTCGACACTGCACCCGAATCGGATGTGGTGCGTCTCAAGATCACCGACGCGACGTCGCTGGATCTGCGCGGCCCGGGCAGCGCCGCGTCGTGGCAGTCGGCGTTCGATCTGTATCCGACGGAGTCGCGCTGGCAGGATGAGGTGCCCGTCTTCACCGGTGTCGATCACGTGGCGCTCGCCGTGCCGTCCGACAACTGGGACGGCATCATGCTGCTGCTCCGTTCGGTGTTCGCGATGGCGCCGCACGAGGGCCTCGATGTCACCGACGCGGTCGGAATGATGCGCAGTCAGGCGCTGACGATGGATCAGACGGGTGCCGTCGGCGTCGACCGTCCGCTGCGCATCTCCCTGAACATGGTTCCGGGTGCGGTGTCGGGCAACTCCCACATCGCCGCGGCTCGGCGCGGCGGCATCAGTCACGTCGCGTTCTCGTGCACGGACATTTTCACCGCCGCCGCGACCATGCAGTCCAACGGGTTCGAGCCCCTCGTGATTTCGCCGAACTACTACGACGACCTCGAGGCCCGCTTCGGGCTCTCCCGCGAACTCCTGGACCGGATGAGCGGGTCGGGCATCATGTACGACCGTGATGCGCACGGCGAGTTCTTCCATCTGTTCACCCAGACGGTGGGCGCCGACCTGTTCTTCGAGGTGGTGCAACGCGTCGGCGGTTACGAGGGATACGGGGACGCGAACTCCGCGATGCGTTTGGCGGCCCAGTTGCGGGCGGCTGGCTGAGCGGTCGAGTCGAAGGTCACGGAGCCCGCGGTCACGACCGCGGGCTCCGTGACTTCGGACACTTTTGGAGCGTGACCACTGTCGTCGATGTGGGCCCACGGGGTGCATGTGACTGATGAGGTCGAGTAATCCAGTTCGAGACCTTGACCCCGTCCGAGTGTGTCAACGCGACGCGCAGGATTCAGCCCGATCCGTACTAACCTGTGTCGAAACCGTGACCGTTTCGTTATCGATCACGCACTCGACAGAGGAATGTGGTTTTGGCTCTACACCCGAACACCGTCCCGCAAGCCCGGCGCACCCGGCGCCTCCGTTCGACGAAGACCTCCCGTAGACGGCTGGTCGCGACCTCGCTGGCAGCCGCTGCACTGCTCGCATCCGGGGGGATCGCCTCCGCGGCCACCGGTGAGGTAGCGCAGGCGTCGACCGAGACGGGCATGTCTCTCTCGACGCCGCCCCAGTTCCTACAGGTCACGCGCCCGGTACCCGTCGACTACGCCGAGCAACTCCAGCGCGCCGCCCAGCGTGAGGTCGAGCGGCTGGCGTTCGAGAAGGCCGAGGTCGAGCGGCTGGCTCGCGAGGCCGCCGAACAGGCCGCGCGTCAGGCTGCGGCCGAGGAAGCGGCGCGTCGACCCGCCGTGCTGGTCCCGGCCGTCGGCACCTTCACCTCAGGCTTCGGCCCGCGGTGGGGCACGAACCACAACGGGATCGACATCGCGAACTCCATCGGCACCCCGATCAAGGCTGTCACCAACGGCACCGTGATCGAGAGCGGTCCGGCGTCGGGATTCGGGTTGTGGGTCCGCATCCAGCAGGACGACGGCACCACCGGCGTGTATGGCCACATCGACACTTCACTGGTGTCGGTCGGGCAGCAGGTCCGGGCCGGCGACCAGATCGCCACCATGGGCAACCGGGGTCAGTCGACCGGACCGCACCTGCACTACGAGGTGTGGGCGGTCAACGGAACCAAGATCGATCCGGCGGGCTGGTTCCAATCGCGCGGCGTCCCCGTCCCCCAGGGGCAGGGCTAGGCGCGGGCGAGTCGCCGATCCACGCCGTCACGGCTGGTTGTACGGGGTGACCACCCGGATGGGTGACGCCGCGGTCGCGACTCCACCGAGCGCGCCCCGGGCCTGCAGCAGCATGCGGCACGCCAGATGGGCGTCGGCCCGGAGGTCGTGGTGCAGCACCGCGGAGAGCGTGCCCGCGCGCAGCAGCCGCGTGTTGTCCTCGTCGAGGTCGTGGGCGATGAACACGCGGCAGGCGCGGCCGGTGCGTTCGAATGCGCGGGTGGTGGCCACGTTGCCGCCGCCGATCGAGTAGACGGCCGCGATGTCCGGGTTCTGTTCGAGGGCCCGGAGGACGAGGCTCTCGATGGTCGCGTCCAGCCCGTCGCTCTCGGCGATGTCGATCACCGCACGGTCGGTGCCGAAACTTCGCAGTGCGGCGCGGAACCCCATCTCCCGTTCCTCCTCGCCCCGGAAGGCGTTGCTGCTCAGCGTGATCAGGACGGTGGACGACACCTCGCCGAGCCACTGGTCGACGAGATAGGCGGCGGTCGCCCCCGCGGCCCGGTTGTCGATCCCGACGTAGCCGGCCCGCGAGCTGCCCGGCACGTCGGTGGCATAGGTGACCACCGGGATCCCCGCCGCAGTGAGCCGGTCGATGGCCTCGACGACCTCGACGGAGTCGGGCGCCTTGACGATCACGCCCTGCGTGCCGCGGGCCCCGATCCGATCAAGGGTCTCGACCATCGCGGGTGTGGAGCCGGTTTCCCGGAAATGGAACCGTGAGCGCACGACGGCGGGAGCGAGAGCGGGCAGTTCCGCCTCCACGGCCGCGCGGAACGCGGTGGTGAAGCGCTCGGGTGACTGCATGACGACGTCGACGAGGAACTTGCGCCCACTCAGCTTGAGCTGAGTGCGTTGTTTGTCGAGATCGCGGATCGCCTGCTGCACTTCCGCTCTCGTCGATTCCCGTACTCCGGGGCGTTCGTGGAGCACGCGGTCGACGGTCGCCTCGCTCAATCCCGACTGCTGGGCGATCTCACGGACCTTGTAGCGGTGCTTCACGGCCGGCTCCTGAGGTGAAAATGATGGATTTCTGCTGTTGTTCGGCGCTCACATCACAGCAAGACTATCCCCATGACCATCACGACTCCTCCGCCGACCGGCCGGCGTGAGTGGATCCGCGACTCCGACTCCGACTGTGACCTCGACTCGTTTCGCGCGTCCATTGACCGCTCGACGAACCTCGCCGACTACCCGTTCGCTCACTCCGTGGAACGGAACGTCCTGCTGTACCGCAGTGACTCGCTGATGCCCCACCTCGACGACGCGCAGTCCCGCCGCGCCGTGCAGACCGAACTCGTGCGCGCGCTCACCGACGGACCCGGAATCGTGGTGTTCCAGAACGCCTTCAGCGATCTCGCGGTGGTGGATCGCGCCACGGAACAATTCGATCTCCTCATCGCGCAGCAGCACGTGTCGGGTGGCGTGGTGGGTGACCACTTCGGCAAGGCGGGCGCCAACGACCGCATCTGGAACGCCGCGCAGAAGCTGGCTCTCGGCGCCCCGGAGGTGTTCGCCGAGTACTACTCCAACGACATTCTCGCGCTGATCTGCCAGAGCTGGCTGGGGCCGCTGTATCAGGTGACGTCGCAGGTCAACGTGGTCAACCCCGGCAGTGCCGCGCAGGTGCCGCATCGGGACTACCACCTCGGCATCGTGCCCCGGGACGAGCTGACCGAGTATCCGGCGCACCTGCACCGGATGTCGGCCACCTTGACACTGCAGGGCGCGGTGGCGCACTGCGACATGCCCGTCGAGAGCGGACCCACCCTGTATCTGCCGTACTCGCACCTGTTCGAGGCGGGCTACCTGGCGTTCTCCCGGCCGGAGTTCGTCGAGTTCTTCCGCGACAGTCACGTTCAGCTGCCGCTGCGGAAAGGCGACGCGGTGTTCTTCAACCCGGCGCTCTACCACGGTGCAGGCCACAACCGTTCGGACGCGATCCGGCGGACGGCCAATCTGCTGCAGATCTCGTCGCCGTTCGGCCGGGCGATGGAGGTGCTGGACCGGGAGGCGATGGCGAACGCCGTATATCCGGCCCTGCTGGCACGGCAGAGTGCCGGAGCGAGCGAGCGCACCCTTCGCAATGCCGTCGTCGCGACGGCCGAGTGCTACCCGTTCCCCACCAACCTCGACCACGATCAGCCGGTGCACAGTCTCGCGCCGGCCACTCAGGTGGACACGGTGTGGGAAGCATTGCGGGCAAACGCCGATCCGGCGGTGCTCGCCGAGCGTCTGGCCGAGCAGACCACCCGGCGGCGGCCGTGAGCGGGATTGTCGACACGGCCACACTGTCACTACAACAGCACCGTCCGGTGCGATGGGATGAAACACGACGATGACGATTCGACTTGCAGGCGCACCGATTTCGTGGGGAGTGTGTGAGGTGGAAGGCTGGGGCCACCAGCTCGGCCCCGACCGGGTGCTCACCGAAATGCGTGACGCCGGCCTCGCTGCCACCGAACTCGGTCCGGACGGATTCCTCCCCTCGGAGCCGCACGAGCTGACGAACACTCTCGCCCGTTACGACCTGACTGCGGTCGGGGGCTTCGTCCCGGTACTGCTCCACGATCCGGATCACGACGCGGTCGCTGCTGTCGGCGGGGCGATCGACTCACTCCTCGCGTCGAGGTCGGAGGTGATGGTCCTGGCGGCGGTGACGGGAGCCATCGGTTACGATTCGCGACCGGAACTCGACGACTCGGGATGGAAGACGTTGTTGCGCAACCTGGACCGCGTGTCGTCGGCCGCTGCCGACCGGGGGCTCCGGGCGGTGATCCACCCCCACGTGGGGACGATGATCGAGAACCGCGCCGAGGTGGACCGCATCCTGGACGGCTCGTCGATCCCGCTGTGCCTGGACACCGGACACCTGCTGATCGGCGGCACCGACCCCCTCGACCTCGTCACCACGGCCCCCGAGCGGATCGCGCACGCGCACCTGAAGGACGTCGATGCGGCGCTTCTCGGGCGGGTC
>NZ_JAAOQS010000138.1:0-20678 GCF_011603105.1 Rhodococcus sp. A14
GTCCACGGGCGCCAAGCCCGGCGGACCCCGTCCCGGCCCGAAGCCCCCGCGTGTCGGTAACAACCCGTACTCCTCGGCTCCCGCCGAGCGTCCGGCGCCCCGCCCCGCTCCCGGCGCACCGCGTCCGGGTGCACCCCGTCCGGCTCCCGGTCAGGGTGGACCTCGTCCGGCTCCCGGTCAGGGCGGTCCCCGTCCGGCTCCCGGTCAGGGCGGACCCCGTCCGGCACCGGGCCAGGGCGGTCCCCGTCCGGCTCCCGGTCAGGGCGGACCCCGTCCCAGCCCCGGCTCGATGCCTCCTCGCCCGAACCCGGGCGCGATGCCCGCTCGTTCGGCACGTCCCGCCCCCGGCGGTCGTCCCGGCCGTCCCGGCGGAGCCCCCGGCGGTCGTCCCGGTGGCGGCGGCGGTGGATACCGCGGTGGCGGAGCTCCCGGTGCCGGCGCAGGTGCGCCCGGTGGCGGAGCACCCGCAGGTGGTTTCCGCGGTCGTCCCGGTGGCGGTGGACGCCCCGGTCAGCGCGGTGCGGCAGCAGGTGCGTTCGGCCGCCCCGGTGGTGCCCCGCGTCGTGGTCGCAAGTCGAAGCGTCAGAAGCGCCAGGAATACGATTCGATGCAGGCGCCCGCCGTCGGCGGCGTGCGGTTGCCCCGTGGCAACGGCGAGACCATTCGCCTCGCCCGCGGTGCATCCCTGTCGGACTTCGCGGAGAAGATCGACGCGAACCCCGCAGCGTTGGTGCAGGCACTGTTCAACCTCGGCGAGATGGTGACGGCGACCCAGTCGGTCAACGACGAGACGCTGGAACTGCTCGGCGGCGAGATGAACTACGTCGTCCAGGTCGTCAGCCCGGAGGACGAGGACCGCGAGCTGCTCGACAGCTTCGACCTCACCTACGGCGAAGACGAAGGTGGCGAAGAGGACCTCGAGTCCCGTCCGCCGGTGGTCACCGTCATGGGCCACGTCGACCACGGTAAGACCCGACTGCTCGACACGATCCGTAAGGCCAACGTCCGCGAGGGCGAGGCCGGCGGCATCACGCAGCACATCGGTGCCTACCAGGTGCTGACCGAGCTCGACGGCAACGAGCGTCTCGTGACGTTCATCGACACCCCCGGTCACGAGGCCTTCACGGCCATGCGTGCCCGTGGTGCCAAGGCCACCGACCTCGCGATCCTGGTCGTCGCCGCCGACGACGGCGTCATGCCGCAGACGGTGGAAGCGATCAACCACGCCCAGGCGGCCGACGTGCCGATCGTGGTCGCGGTGAACAAGATCGACAAGGAAGGCGCGAACCCGGACAAGATCCGGCAGCAGCTCACCGAGTACGGACTGGTCGCCGAGGAATACGGCGGAGACACCATGTTCGTCGACATCTCGGCGAAGCAGGGCACCAACATCGACGCACTGCTCGAAGCCGTGCTGTTGACAGCGGACGCTGCCCTGGACCTGCGGGCCAACCCGGACATGGACGCTCAGGGTGTCGCCATCGAGGCGCACCTCGACCGCGGACGCGGCCCCGTCGCGACCGTGCTCATCCAGCGCGGAACGCTGCGGGTCGGCGACTCGATCGTGGCCGGCGACGCATACGGACGTGTGCGCCGCATGGTCGACGAGCACGGCGACGACGTGCTCGAGGCCCTGCCTTCGCGTCCCGTCCAGGTGGTCGGCTTCACGTCGGTCCCCGGTGCAGGCGACAACCTGCTCGTGGTCGACGAGGACCGCATCGCCCGTCAGATCGCCGACCGGCGCAATGCGCGTAAGCGCAACGCACTGGCCGCGAAGAGCCGCAAGCGCATCAGCCTCGAGGACCTGGATTCGGCTCTCAAGGAGACGTCGCAGCTCAACCTCATCCTCAAGGGCGACAACTCGGGAACCGTGGAGGCCTTGGAAGAGGCCCTGCACGGCATCGAGATCGACGACGAGGTGCAGTTGCGGGTCATCGACCGTGGTGTCGGTGGCGTCACCGAGACCAACGTCAACCTGGCCGCTGCGTCGAACGCGATCATCATCGGGTTCAACGTCCGCGCCGAGGGCAAGGCGACCGAGTTGGCGAACCGCGAGGGCGTCGACATCCGGTACTACTCGGTGATCTACCAGGCCATCGACGAGGTCGAGAAGGCTCTCAAGGGCATGCTCAAGCCGATCTACGAAGAGGTCGAGCTGGGCAAGGCGGAGATCCGCGCGATGTTCCGTTCGTCCAAGGTCGGCAACATTGCCGGTTGCCTCGTCACCTCGGGTACCATCCGTCGCAATGCGAAGGCCCGGCTGCTGCGTGACAACACGGTTGTCGCCGAGACCGTCACCATCTCCTCGCTGAAGCGGGAGAAGGAGGACGCTGTCGAGGTACGCGAGGGTTACGAGTGTGGTTTGACGCTCACCTACTCCGACATCAAGGTCGGTGACGTCATCGAGGCCTACGAGCTTCGGGAAAAGCCGCGCGACTAGTCGCCATCCGTTTGGGGTGACGCAGCAGCGTCATCCGGCGTGCGCTTCTCCGGCCGACTCGATCGGCCGGGGGAGCGCACGTCTCCCCGAAGGAGGAAAGTTTGTACGTCGGTGCGCTCGAGCTCGACATCTTGCTCGGTGACGTGCGATCTCTGAAAGAGAAGCGTGCAATGGTCAAACCGGTTCTGGCGGAACTGCGACGCTACGGCGTCTCGGCTGCGGAGACCGGAGAACAGGATCGGTATCGCCGGTCGATGCTCGGCGTCACGATGGCGAGTTCGGCGGTCGATCATGTACACGAGGTACTCGACACGTGCGAACGGCACGTCGCCGAGCTGCCGGAACTGCAACTCCTTGCGGTCCGGCGAAGGATTTTCGGCCCCGAGGACTGACTCGGAGTGCCCTGCCCGCCCCGCCGCATCTGCGGCCCGGCGTGCAGAATGAACTACAGCTACACACGCAACTTCACAACTTATCCAGCGGCCAGGGAGAGGAGTCTGATTGTCATGGTGGATCCCGCCCGGGCACGCAAACTCGCCAAGCGCATCGGCACGATCGTCGCGACAGCGATCGACCACGAAATCAAGGACCCTCGCCTGGCGTTCGTCACGATCACCGATACCAAGGTG
This sequence comes from Rhodococcus sp. A14, assembly GCF_011603105.1. Classification (NCBI taxonomy): domain Bacteria; kingdom Bacillati; phylum Actinomycetota; class Actinomycetes; order Mycobacteriales; family Nocardiaceae; genus Rhodococcus; species Rhodococcus sp. A14. The sequence continues at coordinate 3,070 of NZ_JAAOQS010000138.1, forward strand.
ACGGCCGACCTCCACGACGCCACCGTGTACTACACCGTGATGGGTGCCGACCTCGAGTCCGAACCCGACCTCGTCTCCGCAGCCGCAGGGCTCGAGAAGGCGAAGGGCGTTCTGCGCTCGAAGGTGGGTGCAGGCACCGGAGTCCGGTTCACGCCGACGCTCACGTTCGTCGCGGACACGGTCCCCGACACGGCACGGCACATGGAGGAACTCCTCGCCCGCGCTCGCGCCGCCGACGACGAGGTCGCGCGTGTCGCGGCCGGTGCGTCCCCGGCCGGCGACCCCGACCCGTACAAGGAGCCCCGAGCCGAGGACGCGGACGACGCCGACGTCGACGAGCCCTCCGGTTCCCGCCAGGCGGACTGACACGAACCGATATGACCCATACTCAGGAGACGTCCCTGTCTGATCTCGATCGTCACGAGGTGTTCCTGCCGCAGGCGGTCGCTGTTCTCGAGAACGCGACGTCGGTGACGGTTCTGTGTCACGTCCAACCCGATGCCGACACGATCGGCAGTGGGCTCGCCCTGGCGTTGGTGCTCGAGCGCAAGGGGATTCCGGTGCAGGTCGCGTTCGGCGCACCCGACGAACTGCCGGAGTCGATGCGTGAACTGCCCGGCACCCACCTGCTGGTACCTGCGGATCAGGTGCGCCGCAACGTCGATCTGCTCGTGACCGTCGACTGCGGCAGCGCCGGGCGGCTCGGGAAGCTCGCCGACCGGCTCGCGCACGCGGGGGAGACCCTCGTCATCGACCACCACCGGTCCAACACCCGCTTCGGTCGCATGAACCTGATCGACGAGTCCGCGGAGTCGACGACCGCGGTCGTGGCGCAGATGTTCGACCTGTGGGGTGTGGACATCGACGCCGACCTCGCGCACTGCCTGTATGCGGGACTCGTGACCGACACCGGTTCGTTCCGCTGGGTGCAGCCCGGCACCCACACGCTCGCCGAGAGGCTGCTCGCCACCGGAATCGACGGGGCGCGCATCGCGCGGCGCCTGCTCGACACCCACCCGTTCGGCTGGTTGCCCATGCTGTCCTCGGTGCTCGGGTCGGCGACCCTCGTCCCCGACGCAGCGGGAGGGCGTGGACTGGTCTACGCCGTCATCCGACAGGCCTACGTCGGAGACCTCCGCTCGGAGGAGATCGAAAGCGTCATCGACATCGTCCGGACGACGTCCGAGGCCGAGGTCGCCGCAGTCCTCAAGGAGGCCGTGGACGGCACCTGGTCGGTATCGCTGCGATCGAAGTCCGACGTGGACGTGTCGGTCGTCGCCGGATATCTCGGCGGCGGCGGTCATCGGTTCGCCGCCGGCTACACGGCCGAGAACTCTGCGGACGAGATCGTGACCTCGCTCGTCGAATCACTCGGCTGAGGTCCGAATTCGTTGGCTGAAGTCTCGGAAGTCACGGGCGACGCGACCGCCCGGACGGTGTTCGGGCTGGCGTTGCCCGCGCTGGGCGTCCTCGCTGCCGAACCGATCTATCTGCTCTTCGACATCGCCGTCGTCGGTCGGCTGGGCGCTTTGGCGCTCGCGGGCCTCGCCGTCGGCGGTCTCATCCTCGCCCAGGTCAGCACGCAGCTGACATTCCTGTCCTACGGCACGACGGCGCGCGCGTCCCGCATGCACGGGGCCGGCGACGAGCGCGGCGCGGTCCGGGAGGGCGTGCAGGCCACGTGGCTGGCGCTGGGGATCGGCGCGCTCGTGATCGCGCTGGCCCACCTGTTCGCGCGGCCGGTCACCTCGGCGATCGCGGGCGGCTCCGACATCGCGGCGGCCGCCGAGAGCTGGCTGCGGATCGCGGTGTTCGGGGCCCCGCTGATCCTCGTCGCGATGGCGGGCAACGGGTGGATGCGTGGTGTGCAGAACACGGTGCGACCGCTGCGGTTCGTGATCGCCGGTCTCGTCGTGTCGGCCGTGGCCTGCCCGGTTCTGGTGCACGGATTGTGGGGTGCGCCGCGCCTGGAACTCGAGGGATCGGCGGTCGCGAACGTGATCGGGCAGGCGGTCTCCGCGAGCCTGTTCATCGGAGCGCTGGTGGTCGAGCGGGTGCCGTTGCGCCCGCGGTGGCACGTCATGCGCGCCCAGATGGTGCTCGGCCGGGACCTGATCCTGCGGAGCCTGGCCTTCCAGGCGTGCTTCCTCTCGGCCGCCGCCGTCGCGTCCCGGTTCGGTGCCGCCGCGGTCGCCGCCCACCAGGTGGTGCTGCAGCTGTGGAACCTCGTCGCCCTCACCCTCGACTCCCTGGCGATCGCCGCACAGGCGCTGGTCGGTGCCGCGCTGGGCGCCGGACACGCCAAGGGCGCCACGCGACTGTCGTGGCGCATCACCCGATGGTCGACGATCTTCGCGACAGGGCTCGCCCTGATCTTCGCCCTCGGCCACGGGGTGATCCCCGAGCTGTTCACCTCCGACCAGGCCGTGCTCGACGAGATGGCGGTGGCCTGGTGGTTCTTCGTCGCGATCATGCCGGTCGCCGGAGTGGTGTTCGCCCTCGACGGGGTACTGCTCGGTGCCGGCGACGTCGCCTTCCTCCGGAATGCCACGCTGTCCTGCGCGTTGGTCGGATTCCTGCCACTGATCTGGCTGTCGATGCTGCACGACTGGGGCCTGGCGGGAATCTGGACGGGACTCACGGTGTTCATAATTCTTCGGATGCTCGCGGTCGTGTGGCGCGTCGGAACGGGCCGCTGGGCAGTGGTCGGGGCCGACCTGCAGACACGGCACGGATCGGACAGCGATCCCGCGGCGGAACACGATCGGAAAGGTGGTTGACGTGGCACCCAAGCTGATGGCGGTGAGCGACGTCCATGTGGGGCACCGGGGCAACCGCCCGATCACCGAGGACATCTATCCCGACTCGCCCGAAGACTGGCTGATCGTCGCGGGCGACGTCTCGGAGAAGACCGACGACATCCGGTGGGCGCTGAAACTCCTGCGCAGTCGTTTCGCCGAGGTCATCTGGGTTCCCGGCAACCACGAACTGTGGACGACGGCGAAGGATCCGGTGCAGATCCACGGCGCCGCCCGCTACGACTACCTGGTCACCCTGTGCCGCGAGATCGGCGTCATCACCCCCGAGGACCCGTTCCCGGTGTGGGAGGCCGAGGACGGCCCGATCACCCTGGTCCCGATGTTCCTGCTGTACGACTACACGTTCCTCCCCGACGGCGCCACCACCAAGGAGGAAGGTCTCGCGATCGCGCGCGAGAAGAACGTGGTGGCCACGGACGAGTTCCTGCTTTCGAGTGAACCGTACGGAACCCGGGATGCCTGGTGTCGCAACCGCGTCGAGACGACGAAGGCCCGGTTGGACGCCCTGCCCGCCGGAACCCGCACCGTCCTGATCAACCACTTCCCGTTGGTGCGTCAACCGACGCAGGTGCTGTGGTACCCGGAGTTCTCCTTGTGGTGCGGCACCGAACTGACCGCGGACTGGCACACCCGGTACAACGCCGTCTGCGCCGTGTACGGGCATCTGCACATTCCGCGGACCACCTACTACGACGGGGTGCGGTTCGAAGAGGTGTCGCTGGGCTACCCGCGGGAGTGGCAGCGGCGGGGACTCCCGGACCGCCTCCTGCGGCAGATCCTCCCGGTGCCGGAGTACCCGCCGGGAACCCTGAACAAGTGGGGAGGCCACTTCAAGGTCACTCCCGAACAGGAAGCCGAAGTGGAGAAGATGCGGGCGAGGGGGGCCCTGTGATCGAGAGAATTCTGCCTGCCGGAGTGGTGTCGTCGGAACTGTTCGAGGATCCGCCCGGCCTGCGTCCGCACCCGCAGGAGGAGGCGCTGATCGGCAGGGCCGTGGAGAAGCGCCGCCGCGAATTCACCACCGCACGGCACTGCGCCCGCCTGGCGATGACGAAGCTGGGCGTGGACCAGGCCCCTGTTCTGCGGGGCGACAAGGGTTCCCCCGTGTGGCCGCGCGGCGTGGTCGGGAGCCTCACCCACTGCGACGGTTACCGCGGCGCGGTGCTCGGCTACGCCATGCAGGTGCGGTCCGTGGGGATCGACGCCGAACCGCACGAGGCGCTGCCCGACGGTGTGCTGGACGCGGTGAGCCTGCCCGCCGAACGCGACTGGCTGTCGGGCACGGCGGACTCCGGGCAGTGGCGCTCCGCCACCGGCGGTCCGGTGCACCGGGACAGGCTGCTGTTCTGTGCCAAGGAGGCTACGTACAAGGCGTGGTTCCCGCTCACCGCCCGGTGGCTCGGGTTCGAGGACGCGCACATCACGTTCGAGGCGTCCGGAGACGGCACCGGCACGTTCCATTCGGATCTCCTGATCTCGGGCGAGACCGTCGACGGTCCACCGCTGGCGTCGTTCGACGGACGGTGGATGGTGTCCGACGGCCTGATCATCACCGCGATTGCGGTGCACTGATTTCGGTGCGGTGACGACGGCTGGCAGAATCGGGCCTCGTGTCTGCACGTGAAAAGCCTTCTTCCGGTCTCGTCGGCGCCGGACTGCTCATCGTCGACAAGGACGCGGGCGTCACCAGCCACGACGTGGTGGCCCGGTGCCGGAAGCTGCTCGGCACCCGGAAGGTCGGGCACGCGGGCACTCTCGACCCGATGGCCACCGGGGTGCTGGTGCTCGGGGTGGAGCGGGCGACGAAGCTGCTGGGGCTCCTCGCGCTGACCACCAAGGCGTACACGGCCACGATCCGGCTGGGTCAGGCCACCACCACCGACGACGCCGAGGGTGAGGTCGTCGCGTCGGCCGATGCGTCCGGCGTGACGGACGAGGAGATCGCCGCGCAGGTGCACACCCTCACCGGAGACATCCAGCAGATCCCGTCGAGCGTCAGCGCCATCAAGGTCGACGGCCGGCGGGCGCACGCACTGATCCGTGCGGGCGAGGAGTTCGAACTCGCTCCCCGGTCGGTCACGGTGTCTCGGTTCGAGGTCGTCGCGAGGCGAACCGAGGGCACGTTCGTCGACCTCGACGTCGAGGTGGAGTGTTCCTCCGGCACCTATGTCCGGGCGCTCGCGCGTGATCTGGGGATCGCGCTGATCGGCGTCGGCGGGCATCTCACCTCGCTGCGACGGACCCGGGTGGGACCGTTCACGCTCGAGCACGCGCGCACGCTGGAGCAGCTTGCCGAGGAGCCGGGGGTCAGCCTCGACATCGACGCCGCTGCGCAGACCGCGTTCCCGCACCGGCAGATCGATGCGGACGAGGCCGAATCCATCAGTCAGGGCCGGTGGCTCGAGCCGATCGGAATCAAGGGTGTCTACGCCGCCATCGATCCGAGCGGGCACACGATCGCGCTGCTCCAGGAACGTGGACGGCGGGCCAGCTCGGTGATGGTGGTCCGCCCCGCGACCCTGAGGTAGCGGTTCACACCAGCCAGATGGCCTGGGCGGCGGGGTTTCCGAGCTCGATGGAGTCGTCGTGGGCGCCGAGCCGGATCGAGACGGTTCCGGCGTAGTCGCGTCGCTCCAGCACGGTGATCGTGACGTCCAGTGCCACCCCGACCGAGTCGAAGTACCGCAGCATCGCCGGGTCGGAGTCCGAGATCCGGGCGATGCGGCCGCTCTCGCCGTTGACGAAGTCGCTGAGCTGTCGTGCCGGGGGAGTGGGCACCGAGCCGTCGACCGCGGGAATCGGATCGCCGTGCGGATCGCGTTCGGGATGGCCGAGCTTGGCGTCCATCCGGGAGATCATCAGATCCGAGACGGCGTGTTCGAGTACCTCCGCCTCGTCGTGCACCTCGTCCCAGCCGTATCCCAGTTCGTGCACCAGGTACGTCTCGATGAGGCGGTGCCTGCGGACCATTCCGACGGCGGCGACGCGCCCCGCCTCGGTGAGGGCGATGGACCCGTATCGGGCGTGATCGACGAGACCCTGGTCGGACAGTTTCCGGATGGCCTCCGACACGGTGGACGCCGACACTCCGATCTTCTCGGAGAGTAATTTCGTGGACACCCGCTCCTGCGACCACTCCTGAACGGTCCAGATGACCTTGAGGTAGTCCTGCGCCACTGCCGAGAGAGCCCCGGTCTCGGAGGTCGAATCCTCGGTCACGCTCTGGTCATTCTTGTTCACGGCCACGCCAACGAGCTTAGGCAAGTCTTACCGGCGAGACACATCGACACACCTGATCCGCCGCCGGGGGACGGCCCGGGCGACCGCGAACCGCGAGGTCGTGGCGCTTCCCCGGCGCGCGGGGCGGCCGGACACCCGGTCCGGAGATGAACATCGGCGCGCGGCACCGTAGGCTGCCACTCGTGCTGAGATGGCGTGGTCTCGACGAGGTTCCTGCCGACTGGGGTCGTTGTGTTCTCACGATCGGCGTATTCGATGGCGTGCACCGAGGTCACGCCCAACTGATCAGTCGAGCGGTGGCGGCTGCCCGCACGCGTGGAATACCCAGCGTGCTCATGACTTTCGATCCTCATCCGATGGAAGTGGTTCGTCCGGGCAGTCATCCCGCCCAGCTCACGACGCTCGCCCGCAGGGCGGAGCTCGCGGAGGAGCTGGGCATCGACGTGTTCTGCGTCATGCCGTTCACCGCCGAATTCATGAAGCTGACGCCGGAGCGGTACGCCCACGAGATCCTCGTGGAGCGCCTGCACGTGGCGGATGTCGTCGTCGGAGAGAACTTCACGTTCGGCAAGAAGGCTGCGGGCAACGTCGACCTGCTGCGTCAGATCGGCGAGCGGTTCGGGTTCGCGGTCGACGGTGTGACGTTGCTCGCCGAGCACGCGGTCACATTCTCGTCCACCTACATCCGTTCGTGCGTGGACGCCGGCGACATGGCCGCCGCGACGGAGGCCCTCGGCCGCCCGCACCGCGTGGAGGGTGTCGTCGTCCACGGCGACGGGCGTGGACGGCAGCTCGGCTATCCGACCGCGAACGTCGCGCCGCCCATGTATGCCGCGATTCCCGCGGACGGCGTGTACGCCGCCTGGTTCACCGTGCTCGGACACGGGGTCGACCTGGGCACGGTCACCTCCGGCGAGCGGTACATGGCCGCCGTCTCGGTGGGCACCAATCCCACGTTCTCCGGGCGGACGCGCACCGTGGAGGCCTTCGTCCTGGACCGGGAAGCCGACCTGTACGGCCAGCACGTGGCCGTCGATCTGGTGGAGCGCCTCCGCGGGATGGAAAAATTCGATTCGGTCGACGACCTGATCGTCGCGATGGGCAAGGACGCCGAGCGTGCGCGTGCGATCCTGGCGGCGTCGGAGGACGTGCGGTAAAGCCGTCCCATTTCAGCTGGTAAAGTAGACCGCTGGCGTGCGCTGCGGTTCGCGGCGGCCGCGCCGAGTTTCGATCCTTGCACGCGAACGTCATCACCAGGAGTGAACCAGTGGCATTGACCACCGAAGAGAAGAAGCAGGTTCTGAGCGAGTACGGCCTGCACGAGACCGACACCGGTTCGCCGGAGGCGCAGGTGGCCATGCTCACCAAGCGCATCGTCGATCTCACCGAACACCTCAAGATGCACAAGCACGACCACCACTCCCGCCGCGGCCTCCTGCTGCTGGTCGGACGCCGTCGTCGTCTGCTCAAGTACGTCCAGAAGGTCGACATCGAGCGTTACCGCTCGCTGATCGAGCGTCTCGGTCTGCGTCGCTGAGTTTCGCACACAGCGGTCATTTCGATCGCAAATCACTCCGGTAGCCGGCCGGGCCTTGCTTAGACTGGGCCTCGCTGGCTATCGGCGTTAGCTGCCGAGGGCAGCACTACTGTATGCACCCGAGAATGTGGTGTCGGTCTTCGGTAGTGGTCTTCCGGACACGGTCCGGGGGACTTCGATCGACGGCCGCCTCCGCACAGCGACATCCCGAGAACTCGAGAGGGGGATGTCCCTCAGGTGCGCAGTTCTCGCCAGGAGGGTGAGAACGCCCCCGCGGGTACGGCGAAGACGAGAGGGAAGTGAAAAGAAGAGATGACAGAGAATTCCGCAGTAGAGGTCGATGAGGGCGTGTTCGAATCCACCGCCGTGATCGACAACGGGTCCTTCGGAACCCGCACCATTCGTTTCGAGACCGGTCGCCTCGCGCAGCAGGCCGCCGGCGCCGTCGTCGCCTACCTGGACGACGAGACGATGCTGCTGTCCGCGACGAGCGCCAGCAAGCACCCCAAGGAGCACTTCGACTTCTTCCCGCTGACGGTGGACGTCGAGGAGCGCATGTACGCGGCGGGCCGTATCCCCGGCTCGTTCTTCCGTCGTGAGGGCCGTCCCTCCACGGACGCGATCCTGACCTGCCGCCTGATCGACCGCCCGCTGCGCCCGTCGTTCGTCGACGGTCTGCGCAACGAGATCCAGGTCGTCGTCACGGTGATGAGCCTGAACCCGCAGGACCTGTACGACGTGGTCGCGATCAACGCCGCGTCCGCCTCCACCCAGATCGCGGGACTGCCGTTCTCCGGACCCGTCGGCGGTGTGCGCGTCGCGCTCATCACGTCGGACGAGAACAAGGCCGGCCAGTGGGTTGCATTCCCCACCGTCGAGCAGCTCGAGAACGCCGTCTTCGACATGGTCGTCGCGGGCCGCATCGTCTCCGGTAGCGGTGACGACGCCGACGTCGCGATCATGATGGTCGAGGCCGAGGCCACCGACAACGTGATCTCCCTGATCGACGGTGGCGCACAGGCTCCCACCGAGGCGATCGTGGCCGAGGGTCTCGAGGCCGCCAAGCCGTTCATCGCCCGCCTCTGCACCGCGCAGCAGCAGCTCGCGGCCAAGGCGTCCAAGCCGACCGGTGACTTCCCCGTCTTCCCGGCGTACCAGGACGACGTGTTCGCAGCCGTCGAGGCCGCCGCTGCGGAGAAGCTCAGCGCGGCACTGACCATCGCGGGCAAGCAGGAGCGCGACGACAAGACCGACGAGGTCAAGGTCGAGGTCCTCGAGCAGGTTGCCCCGAATTTCGAGGGTCGCGAGAAGGAACTGGGCGCGGCGTTCCGCTCGCTGACGAAGAAGCTGGTCCGTCAGCGCATTCTGCGCGACCAGTTCCGCATCGACGGCCGTGGCATCACGGACATCCGTTCGCTGTCGGCCGAGGTCGCCATCGTTCCGCGTGCACACGGTTCCGCTCTGTTCGAGCGCGGCGAGACCCAGATCCTGGGTGTCACCACCCTCGACATGGTGAAGATGGCGCAGCAGGTCGATTCGCTCGGACCCGAGACGACCAAGCGGTACATGCACCACTACAACTTCCCGCCGTACTCCACCGGTGAGACGGGACGCGTCGGTTCGCCGAAGCGCCGCGAGATCGGTCACGGCGCGCTGGCGGAGCGGGCACTCATGCCCGTGCTGCCCAGCGTCGAGGAATTCCCGTACGCCATCCGCCAGGTCTCGGAAGCTCTCAGCTCCAACGGCTCCACCTCGATGGGCTCCGTGTGCGCGTCGACGCTCGCACTGCTCAACGCCGGCGTGCCGCTGAAGGCTCCGGTCGCCGGTATCGCCATGGGCCTCGTCTCCGACCAGGTCGACGGTGAGACCCGTTACGTCGCGCTCACCGACATCCTCGGTGCCGAGGACGCGTTCGGCGACATGGACTTCAAGGTCGCGGGCACGAAGGACTTCGTCACGGCCCTGCAGCTCGACACGAAGCTCGACGGCATCCCGTCGAAGGTCCTCGCCGGCGCGCTGTCGCAGGCCAAGGACGCGCGTGCGACGATCCTCGAGGTCATGGCCGAGGCCATCGACACCCCCGACGAGATGAGCCCGTTCGCCCCGCGCGTCACGGCCATCAAGGTCCCGGTCGACAAGATCGGTGAGGTCATCGGCCCCAAGGGCAAGATGATCAACTCCATCACCGAGCAGACCGGCGCCAACATCTCCATCGAAGATGACGGCACCGTGTTCGTCGGTGCGACGGACGGCCCGTCCGCGCAGGCCGCGATCGACATGATCAACGCCATTGCCAACCCGCAGCTGCCGAAGGTCGGCGAGCGCTTCCTGGGCACGGTCGTCAAGACCACCGCCTTCGGTGCGTTCGTGTCGCTCCTCCCCGGCCGCGACGGATTGGTGCACATCTCGAAGCTGGGCAGCGGTAAGCGCATTGCCAAGGTCGAGGACGTCGTGAGCGTCGGCTCGAAGTTGCGTGTCGAGATCGCCGACATCGACAACCGTGGCAAGATCTCGCTGATCCCCGTCGAAGAAGACGGCGCCGCGGCTCCGGCCGAGCAGAGCGAAGAGGCGGCTGCCGAGAAGTAGTCTTCTCCCGGTCATCACGCCGGCGGCCCCGCACGGATCTCGTGCGGGGCCGTCGGCGTCTTCCTGTCCGGTGCCGGTGCGCGTGTCAGGAGGTCGGTGCCGCGGTGAACCGTCCGACATACCGACGCTGCCACGGTGTCTCGACCGCGTGACGGTGGTAGTGCTGCCGGACGTACGCGACGGCGTCCCGCGCCGGGATCCCGTCGAGCACGGCAATGCAGGCGAGGGCTGTGCCGGTCCGGCCGTGACCGCCCCCGCACGCCACCTCCACCCGCTCCGTCGCGGCGCGGCGCCACACCTCACCGAGCGCATCGAGGGTGTCGTCGCGGTCCCGCGGCAACGCGAAATCGGGCCAGCGGACCCACCGCGAGTCCCACTGCACCGGCGGCGGCGTTCGCCCCAGCAGGTATACGGCGAAATCGGGGAGGGGACCCTCGGGGAGCGGTCGCCTCAGCCCCCGGCCGCGGACCCGGCGCCCGGACGGCAGGCGGAGGACTCCAGGCGCGTCGGCGTCCCAGGTATCGAACATGGCGCCCACTTTATTGCGAAGCCGTTCGGAAGACCCGATCTTCGAGGACCGGGACTGCGGTGCTCCGGTCCACCTCGGCGGCGATTGCGACGTCCTGCGGGTATCCCGAGGCACGCAACTCCCGTCCCGACGCACACGCCGCGAGGGACTGCGGGAGGGTCTGCGCGACGCCCTGCCAGGCGATCATGGCCGCCAGAGCTTCCGGCGAAGAGTCTGCGCCCCACCCAGGTCGCCGACAGGGCGGACAGCACGGCGCCCGCGCCCCACAGATCCTCGATCGCCGGCCGGAGTTCGCCGCCCGGCCATTTCTCCCCGGCGGCGATCACCGACACCACCGACGTCGACGTGCAGTGCCGGGCGATCCAGTCTGCAACAGCGGTCGCATTCCGTAGGGACGCCCCGATGCACACGCCGGTTCCGGTGCCGAGCTCGAAGCTGATGGTCGATCCGTTCGGCGAGGGAAGCACCAACCTGCGCGGCGCCGCGGTCCGTCGAATCGTATTCGGCGACAAGCTGATCTGTCCGTTCGTCACCCGGCTGCGTCCGACGGCTTTCGCCCCCGGCAGGCCCCAGTCGAAACGGAGGCCGTAATCGTGTTGGAGATGTTCGCGGTTCACGGGGTCTCCCCGCTCTCCGTGGAGGTGAGCGTTATGAGGGCAGCGATAACCGTGGTGACCGCGACGCTCGGGGGACCGGGTAGGCGCGCGGCACCGATGTCGCGGAAGGCTCGGGGATCGTCGAGGCGAATCTGCGCGCACCCGGGTGGGGGAGTATCCGTGGCCGGCACGATGCCCACGCCCAAGCCGGATGCGACCAGGCCGTGCACGGTGTGCACGTCCTCTCCTTCGAACGCGATCGTGGGTAGGGCACCGGCTCGGGCGAACAGGTCGTCGAGCGATCCCCGGAGCCCGTAGCCCGGCTTGAGAGTGACGATCGGCTCGGAGGCGAGGTCACGGATCGTCGTCGAGGTCGATGCGGCCCGCGGGTGCTCGGAGGGCACCAGGACGACGAGCGGCTGTTCGAACAGCGGCGTGACCGTCAGGCCCTCGGGCGGTGGGGTGAGACGGGAGGCGAGCGCGATGTCGGCCTCACGGTTGAGGAGGGTGTCCAGGCACGTGCGGCGCGCTCCCTGGCTGAGGACGAACCGGATCGTCGGATCCGTCGCGCGGACGGTGCGAATCAACTCGGGCACGAGGTGCTCGCCGAGCGACGTCTGAAAGGCGACGCGAACGGTGGCCCGCGCCTGTCGGTCTTCGGATTGCACGGCGTCGAGGCCGTCCACCACCGCTTCGAGTGCGCGTTGCGCGTAGGGCACCAGTGTCCGCCCGGCATCGGTCAGGCGCACGCCGCGGCCGTCCGGTTCCAGGAGCGGGATGTCGAGTTGCCTTTCGAGTCGGCGGACTATCCGGCTGACCGTGGGCTGGGGCATCCCGAGCATCGCGGCAGCGACAGTGACGTGTTCGACTTCGCCGAGGGCGACGAGCACGGGAAGATGCGGCAACAGCGCCTTGACGGACTCGCTATTCATAACTCAACTGTATGAGTCCGTGGATTGATCTGCATTGGATTCATCAGTTCTTCGGATCTACCGTCGACTTCATGTCGGCCACCCACCTCACGGAGAAGGACACCCGCGCAGCGGCTGCCCTGCAGAACACGCTGCCGACGGGAAATCCGGACCGCAGACTCTCGGCGGCCCTGTGGTGTGCCGGCGTGGCGACCTTTGCCCTGATGTACGCGCCTCAAGGTCTCCTCACGCAAATCGGGCACGACGCCTCCGTGAGCCCGGCTCAGGCTTCACTACTGGTGTCCGCAGCCACGCTCGGGCTGGCGTTGTCGGTTCTGCCGTGGGCCCGGTTCTCGGATCGAGTGGGGCGCCCCACCGCGATGCGGTACGCGGCGGCAACCGCGGGACTGCTCGCCGTGGCCGTCCCCTGGCTCCCGACGTTCGACGCGCTGGTGGCGGGACGATTCGTCCAAGGCGTGGCGCTCGGTGGACTACCAGCGCTTGCGATGACACTGCTCCACGAGGTCGCGGCGCCGGCCCGGACCACAGCATTGGCCGGTTCCTACGTGGCAGCAACATCTTTGGGTGGTTTGAGTGGTCGCCTTCTGGTCGTCCCGGTCGCCGATCACCTCGGGTGGCGCCCGGCACTGGCGATCCTCGGCGTCGGTCTGGCGATCCTGATGACCATCCTGATCGTGCTGCTACCCACCGGGCGGGGCCGGCGAGCGCTCGTCCCGTCCGCAGGGATCCTTGCCATCCACCTGCGGGATACCCGCCTGCTGGCATTGTTCGGCATCGGCGCGCTACTCGTCGGTGGCATGGTGGCCGTCTTCAACTACCTCCCCTTCCGCCTCGAGGCCGCTCCGTACCACCTCGCGCCGACAGTGGTGTCGCTGATCTTTCTCGCCTACCTGGCGGGCACGGCGGGTTCTCGCGCCGCCGGCTGGATGGTGGGCCGGCTCGGTCACCGAACCGTGCTCATGCTGGCCTGCACTTTCATGGCAGGCGGGACGGTGCTCAGCGTCGCCGGACCGCTGGTCCTGATCCTCCTCGGCGTGGCCGCGATCACCGCCGGGCTCTTCGTCGGCCATGCCGTCGCATCCGGCATGGTCGGCGCCCACGCGAAAACGGGTCGCGCACAGGCAACGGCGCTGTACAACGTCTCGTACTACGCCGGATCCAGCCTGTTCGGCTGGGTCGGAGGAATCGCCTGGGCGAGCGGACAATGGCTCTACGTGGCCGTCCTGGTCCTCGTGCTGACGGCGCTGGCCCTCGTCCTCGCGCTCCTCCCATCGACAACCGCACGTCGCGTCGTCGCCGTCGAGTCCTGCTGAAGCGGGAGTTGGGATCTGTCCGGCAGGCCGGAGCCCGTGTCCGGGTGGGGGCCTGCTGTAATGGGGACAGGACAGAGGGGAGGGTCTGATGAGTGGAATGTTCCTACTCGGTGCGGTGTTGGCCGGCAGTGGAGGTGTTCTGGGGTTGGCAGTCGCACTGTTCGGAGGTGCGGAACCAAGCCGCCTTCGCCTATGTGCGTTGGACGGCCACACCGAAGCCTGTGATGCGCCTCGGGCTTGACCCGAGAGTCGGTCGGGTCGTCGGCCGTCTGGCGCGAAATGCGTGAAGATCAGCTGCGACGGCGGGCAATGTGCAGGACCGCGCCGAAGTGCCGCCGGATGCGGTGATCGGGCCGCTCGGCGATTCGGCGACGAATCTCGCTGTAGAGCCGTTCCCGTTGCCACTTCGCCATGGCGATGTGACCGGAGAAGGTGTCGAGAAGGCCGAGGTAGCCGTCCACGTCGTAGCTGACTTCCCAGTCGAAGTGACGGACCACGACATTGTCGAAGAGTCCGCACTCCCACATTTCGGCCCGATGATCGGCGAGTTCACCCGGGCGCGGCCACGTCGCGGCATCTGGGAGACCTTCGCCGATCTCCTCGTAGACGGGTTGAATGTCACGAAAGATCGGGTCCCCACCTTCCGGGAACACGTGTTGTGCACCCCAGAAAGCCAGATGTCCTTCGGGTCGAATGAGGCTGGCCGCCTTGATGTATCGCGTCGAGGGATCGATCCAGTGCCAGGAGGTTGCCGCGAACACGAGGTCGTAGGTCACGCCTGGCGCAGGCCTCCATTGCTCGAAATCGGCGCAGACCACCTCGGCGTGAGGGAACGGCGCTACATTCTCACGCGCGATCGCTGCCAGGTCATGCCCGAGTTCGACCGACGTGATGGTGAAGCCCCGCCGCGCGAGCTCGACGGTGGCCTTGCCCGTACCTCCTCCGATCTCCAGTAGCGAGTCACCTAGGCGCAGTCGGGACGTGAGGACGAGTTCGTCGTAGAGCGCTGACGGATAGCCGGGCCGTGCGGCGTGGTACTTCCCGGCGGCCAACTCGAAGGTGCTCCGAAGCGTACGGCGATCCGTTGTCATGATTCGATCATCTCTGCTCCTCTGCAGATCGATCCAGTTCTATCGGCGATTCGTGGGCCTATCGCACCGTCTACCAGCGCTTTGACGCGCTAACCATCAGTGACAGCGACCCCACACAGAGAGGAAGATCAAACAGACCGGTCTCCAGTCTTCTGGCCCTACATCGCCTGAGGAGCGTGACGAGGTCGGTCGAATCCGATCCAGCCACCACCAAAGGGATGATCACCATGCCGGTTGTCGAGCAGTCCGTCGTCATTGCCCGTCCTGCGTCGGAAGTGTGGAGTTTTGTCACCGTTGCGGAGAACTGGCCGTCGTGGGAGGCGTCCACTGTTGAATGCGAGCAGCTCACCGACGGGGAACTCGGGGTGGGCACCCGGTGGCGCGGGGTAACCCGCATTCTGGGTAGGCGGCTCGACTGGGTCACCGAATTCGTCGAGTACGAGCCGTTGAAGGTGGCTGCGTCCAGGTCGGTGGAGAGCAAGATCGCCTTCACCGCGACGACAAGGCTCGAGGAAGTCGACGGCGGCACCCTGTTCACCTATCGGACCGACAGCGAAAGTGGCCTCGGAGGAATCTTCGGCAAGCTGGCTGACCCGATAGTCGCGAAGGCGTACTCACGCACGGTGCGAGCAAGCCTGGACAACCTCGCAGACCTGCTCACCATCGACAGCTGACCATGCGGGTCGGCTCTCATTCGGTCGTTCCTCGAGCAGCGATGAGTTTCCGTGTCTCGACGAGTCGTACCTTGCATACGATGTGGCCGACCGAAGGAGCGAGCTGTGGAAGATGTCTGGTCGATGGTGCACGCGGAGCGTGCGGCGCTGATCGACGACCTCGGGAATCTCGACGCCGCGCGGTGGGACGAGCCCTCGCTCTGTGGCGAGTGGACCGTGCACGACGTGGTCGCACACCTGGTCGACACGGCTCGGACGACGCGCCTCGGTTTCATGCTCGGCCTCGCCCGGGCGCGATTCGACTTCGACCGCCAGAACGCACGCGGCGTGGAACGCGAGCGTGGCGCCTCACCGCAGGAGACATTGGAGCGGCTTCGTCGGGCGGCGTCGCGCACGTCGACGCCTCCGGCACCCCTCGACAGCAGGCTCGTCGTCCACGGTGAGGACATCCGTCGGCCCTTGGGACTCACCCGCTCCTACCCGGCGGAGGCCGTCGACAGATCGCTCCGCCTCCAGACGCGCACCCCGGCGTCCTTCGGCGGCGCCAAAGAGCTTGTGTCCCGTGTCCGGCTGACGGCAGCGGACGCCGACGTGTCGATCGGCGACGGCCCCGAGGTGAGCGGCACCGCCCTTTCGCTTCTCCTGGCCGTCTCCGGTCGGAGAGTGGCGCTCGACGACCTCGACGGACCGGGCGTGGAGATCCTCGCGGCGGCGATCTGACGATCCACCGTCCGGAAACCGGGCGACGGTCCACTGGCGGGCGTGATCTGGGCTCCGTATCCCGGGACCTGATCGGGGACCCGGTGACGTCGTCGTAGCAAGCCGGTCCGCGATTGTCGAGCAGGCGCGGCTCGTGTCGCCGGCCTGGATCGGCGGAGCCGTGTCGCCCTCGGGAACGATCAGCGACACATAGCGTTCGCCGAATAGCGTCTCGGGCAGCAACCGCGCCGTCGCGGTGACGGAATCAGCTGCGCCTTGTCCGGCTGGATCGCGAGATGGCGATTTCATGCGTTCGTTGCACCATCGAGTAGTTCGTTTGACACAGGGAGGCGCCGCTAACTGACAGCGTCGACGAGGTAGGTGTTGAGAACTCGTGCAATGTCCGCCAACGCTCGCGGCGTGGTCATACGAATATGCGTGGCATCGATGGGATAATAGTCGATTGAACCAGTTATATATGGTTGCCAGCAACTTTCGGCAACCTCCTGGGTCATCTCGCCAGCTGCGGCGGCGAAGAAAAGCATGTCTCCGTCGAACACGGCGGGGTGGTAGTCGGCGACCAACCGTGGCGCGTCATTGAAGGATTCGACGATCCGCTTCACGTGTGATGGCTGGAGAAACTCGAATGCTCCGGTTCGCAGATGAATCAGTTCGGTCGCTTGTTCAGCCGACATGGTTTCCCCCGCGGCATCGAAGTCTTCGGCACCGAATCCAAACAGATCGGCTAGCTCGACCAGGATGTCTTCAACAGTGAATTCCTGGTTTGCAGTCGATTCCGCTTCGCGGAACCGGCTGTCCAGTATCGCCAGCATCGAGACCTGCTTCCCGAGAAGGCGAAGTCGTGTGGCTACGGCGTGGGCAATAACTCCGCCCAAGGACCAGCCGAGCAGGTGATATGGCCCATCTGGTTGCACGGCCTGGATCTCCCGGACGTAGTGCTCCGCCAACTGTTCGATCGAACGGGGATGCGGGTCGTCTTCGACGAGTTCGGGGGATTGCAGCCCGTAGATTCGCCGTCTCGGTTCGGTGTATCGAGCCAAACCTGCGTAGCACCAGGCCAATCCGCTAGCCGGGTGTATGCAAAAGATCGGGTCGGAATCTCCAGCTGATGTGATCGGGAACAGGACATCGAATGCCGAAGGTCCGGTCGGCACAATAGGTGTCGACCCGTCGGAGACCGCCTCGACTCTACTGGCGATCGCTTCCACCGTGGCGCCAGTGAAGAGCCATGCCACTTGCATCTCGACGTCGAGAGCCTCTCGCAGCCGCGCACTGACCTGGATGGCGAGCAGCGAGTTGCCGCCCAGGGTGAAGAAGTCGTCGTCGAGTCCGATTCGGTCGTGGCCGAGGACGTCGGTGAAGACGTCGGCGATGGTGTTTTCGGTGGGGGTGACCGGTGGTCGGAATTGCCGGTTCAACGGTGCTGGTGCGGGGAGTGCTCGCCGGTCGATCTTGCCGTTGGTGGTCAGGGGTAGTGCGTCGAGGATGGTGATGGGGGTGGGCACCATGTAGTCGGGGAGGTGGTCGGCGGCGAAGGTGTGGATCGTGGTGGGGTCGAGGGGGGTGTGGTTG
>NZ_JAAOQS010000139.1:0-20676 GCF_011603105.1 Rhodococcus sp. A14
CCCGTGACCCCCTCCCGGGCGGTCCGGTGTTCGCGTGGTCCACCCGCGCCCCTTCGCTTTCACCGCATCTTCTTCCTCTGCATCTGAACGACACAGGAGTTCGCCATGTCTGCACAGACCACTCCCCACATCGTCGACGCCGTTGTCATCGGCGCTGGTTTCGGCGGCATCTATGCCGTCCACAAGCTGCACAACGAACTCGGTCTCACCACAGTGGGTTTCGACAAGGCGGACGGTCCCGGCGGCACGTGGTACTGGAACCGCTACCCGGGTGCCCTCTCCGACACAGAAAGCCACGTCTACCGCTTCTCCTTCGACGAGGATTTGCTGCAGGACGGCACGTGGAAGCACACATACATCACCCAGCCCGAGATCCTCGAGTACCTCGAGGGTGTCGTCGACCGTTTCGACCTGCGCCGCCACTTCCGGTTCGGCACCGAGGTCACCTCCGCGATCTACCTGGACGATAAGGAACTGTGGGAGGTCACCACCGATACCGGTGACGTGTACCGGGCCACCTACGTGATCAACGCCGTCGGACTGCTCTCGGCGATCAATCTCCCGAACCTGCCGGGTCTGGACACGTTCGAGGGCGAGACCATCCACACCGCCGCCTGGCCGGAGGGCAAGGACCTCGCGGGCCGCCGCGTCGGGGTGATCGGCACCGGTTCCACCGGCCAGCAGGTCATCACGGCCCTGGCACCGGAGGTCGAGCACCTGACCGTGTTCGTCCGGACCCCGCAGTACTCCGTTCCGGTTGGTAAGCGCCCCGTGACCGCGGAGCAGATCGATGCGGTCAAGGCGGAGTACGAGGGGATCTGGACGCAGGTCAAGGGTTCGTCGGTGGCCTTCGGCTTCGAGGAGTCTGCCGTGCCGGCGATGAGCGTCTCCGAGGAGGAGCGCAACCGCGTCTACGAGGAGGCCTGGCAGCACGGCGGCGGTTTCCGGTTCATGTTCGCCACCTTCTGTGACATCGCCACCGACGAGGAGGCCAACGAGACCGCCGCGTCGTTCATCCGGTCCAAGATCGCCGAGACGATCGAGGACCCGGAGACGGCCCGCAAACTGATGCCGACCGGCCTGTTCGCCCGGCGCCCGCTCTGTGACGACGGCTATTACCAGGTCTTCAACCGGCCGAACGTGGAAGCCGTCGCTATCAAAGAGAATCCGATCCGCGAGGTCACCGCCAAGGGTGTGGTCACCGAGGACGGGGTCCTGCACGAGCTGGACGTGCTCGTATTCGCCACCGGCTTCGACGCCGTGGACGGCAACTACCGGCGCATGGAGATCCGCGGCCGCGGCGGCCTCAACATCAACGACCACTGGAACGGACAGCCCACCAGCTACCTGGGCATCTCCACCGCGAACTTCCCCAACTGGTTCATGGTGCTGGGCCCCAACGGCCCGTTCACGAACCTGCCGCCGAGCATCGAGACCCAGGTCGAGTGGATCAGCGACACCATCGGTTATGCCGAACGCACCGGGCTCCAGGCGATCGAGCCAACGCCGGAGGCCGAGGCCGAATGGACCGAGACCTGCACCGAGATCGCCAACATGACGGTATTCACCAAGGTCGACTCGTGGATCTTCGGCGCGAACATCCCGGGCAAGAAGCCCAGCGTCCTGTTCTACCTCGGCGGGCTCGGCAACTACCGGACCGTCCTCGCCGACGTCACCGCCAACGACTACCGCGGCTTCGCGCTGAAATCAGCCGACACCATCCCGGCCTGACGCCACAGTCCTCGTCGAGGACCGCCGGGTGCCACCGGACCGATGGCACCCGGCCCCCGTCTCAACCACACAGGAGAACCACCCATGGGTGTGTACACCACCATCGACCCGGTCACCGGGGATCAGATCGCCCAGTACTCGGAGATCTCGGATGCGGAGCTGGACGCTCTCATCGGACGCAGCACGACCGCCTACCGTTCCTGGCGCACCACGCCGTTGGAGCAGCGCCGCGCCGTCCTCACCCGGGCCGCCGAGATCCACCGCGAGCAGGCCGAAGAGCTGGCGAAGATCCTCACCCTGGAAATGGGCAAGCCGATCGCGCAGGCCAAAGGTGAGGTGGCGCTGGTCGCCTCGATCTACCAGTACTACGCCGACCATGTCGAGGAGTACATCGCGGACGAACCCCTCGACATCACAGGGCCGGGCCCGGCCGTCGTCCGCACCGAGCCGATCGGCCCGCTCGTCGGGGTCATGCCGTGGAACTACCCCTACTACCAGGTAGCCCGTTTCGCCGCCCCGAACATCGCCCTGGGCAACACGATCATCCTCAAGCACGCGCGGAACTGCCCGCAGTCAGCCCTCGCCATCGAACGGGTGCTGGCCGAGGCCGGTGTGCCCGCGGGTGTGTACCTCAACGCCTTCATCTCCTCCGCGCAAGTCGCGAATACCGTTGCGGATTCCCGTGTCCAGGGTGTGTCGCTGACCGGATCCGAGAAGGCCGGGTCAGCCGTCGGCGAGGTCGCCGGCCGGCACATGAAGAAATGCGTGCTCGAACTCGGCGGCTCGGACCCGTTCCTCGTGCTCGACGACGCCGATGTCGACGCGGCGGCGGCCGCCGCGGTCGTCGGGCGGCTCGGTAACGGCGGGCAGGCCTGCACCGCGTCGAAGCGGTTCCTCGTCGAGGAACGCGTGTACGAGGAGTTCGTTGGCAAGTTCGTCCACGGGATGGCCGGCTGGCAGCCCGGCGACCCGACCAGCCCCGACACGAAGCTCGGACCGATGGCATCGAACGCGGGGGTCGAGGAACTGGACGAGCTTGTCCAGGACGCGATCTCCCGTGGAGCCGAGGCCCTCTTGGGCGGTAACCGGCCGGAGGGGCCCGGGGCGTATTACCCGCCCACCGTCCTGGCGGGTGTCACGCGTGAGATGCGTGCGTTCAGTGAGGAGTTGTTCGGTCCGGTGGCGGTCGTGTACCGCGTCGGGTCGATGGACGAGGCGATCGACCTGGCTAACGACTCCCCGTTCGGCCTCTCGTCCAGCGTGTTCACCTCGGACCCGGAAAAAGCAGACCGCGTGGCCGAGGAGCTCGAGACCGGCATGGTGTGGATCAACGGCACCAGCAAGAGTTCACCGGACCTGCCGTTCGGCGGCGTCAAGGGGTCGGGGTTCGGCCGCGAGCTCGCCAAGTTCGGCCTCAACGAATTCGCCAACAAGAAGCTGGTTCGAAATCCGAAGGGAACGAAATGACCAAGCGTGTTGAAGGCAAAATCGCCGTCGTGACCGGTGGTGCCACAGGCATGGGACGCACGCACGCCCAGCTGTTGGCGGAAGAGGGTGCCGCCGTCGTCGTCACCGACATCGACGTCGAGGGTGGCAGGGAGACCGTCAAGCTGATCGAGAAGGACGGCGGAACTGCGTCTTTCGTGCAGCACGACGTCTCGAGTTCGGCCGACTGGAAGGTAGTCGTCGACCATGCCGTCGAGTCCCACGGCCGCGTCGACATCCTGGTGAACAATGCGGGCATCCTCGCCTTCACGTCACTGCAGGACACCGAGGAAGACGTGTGGGACCGCATCTTCGCGGTCAACGCCAAGGGCACGTACCTGGGCTGCAAGACGATCATCCCTGCGATGAAAGAGTCGAAGGCGCCGTCGATCGTCAACATCTCGTCGATGTACGGGATCATCGGCGCGCCCAATGCGGCCGCCTACGAGGCATCGAAGGGTGCCGTGCGGACTCTGACGAAGGCCGCTGCAGTGGACCTGCAAGAGTTCGGGATTCGCGTGAACTCTGTGCACCCGGGGTCATTGCGACGGCGATGACACACGACATCCTGGCCGACCCGAAGGGGAGAAGGCTCTCCTGGGCACCACCATCCTGGGCCGCGCGGCCCAGCCGGAGGAGGTCTCCACCGTGGTGCTGTTCCTGGCCTCGGAGGAATCGTCGTTCATGACCGGGTCCGAAGTCGTCGTCGACGGCGGCTACATCGCTCAATAGGAGCGGCTTTGCTTGATCAGTGCACCGCACCTCGGGTGGCATCAGCCGAGGAGCGGTGCACTGCGGCCGTTCTGGACTGCCCCAGATCAGGATGCGAAAGAGGGGCGCAGTGTGGTGACCAGCCGTTGCCCGAAACCGTCGTCCATGGCCGCGCCACTCAGGAAGAACCGGTAATAGATGGGGCCGAGCAACAGATCGGTGACCATTTCGGAGTCGAGGTCAGCCCTCAACTCTCCTCTGGAGATGCCGCGTTCCACCAGCGCGCTCACATCCGCCAACCGGTGGCTCACCACCCGGTCCCGGTAGACACGTGCGAGCTCGGGATCCGCAGCGACCTCCGACACCAGACCCTTCATGACCAGGCCCATCAGAGAGGTGCACATGAGCTCGACGGTCCGGTCGACCAGGCTCACCAGTTCGGACCACGTGTCCGCGGCATACGGCTGGGTGCTCACCTCATCGACCATGTCCAGCAGGACAGCCAGTGCCAGATCGTTCTTGGACCGGTACCGGCGGTAGATCGTGGTCTTCGCTACTCCCGACCGGGCCGCCACGCCTTCGACCGTCAGGTTGCCGAATCCGTTCTCCGCGAGCAATTCCCGTGTGGCGTCGAGGACCGCTCGTTGCGTCCGGGCGCGCCGCTCGTCGTGCCCGGATCCTGCACTCCGGGGTGTTCCGTCGTCGCCCGCCTTCGAGATGTTCACTTCGGCCGCCCTTTCAATTGTCCGCCGGCAAATGCTACCATCGATACGCAACGTAGCGTTTTCTACGCTACGACTCGTCGCCTACCGGCAAATCGAAGAGGAATATCCCCATGACCACAGATCGCTACCAGCGCGGCCTCGACCGCATGATGGAGCTCGTCTCCCCCGAGCACACCAACACCTTCGACCACGTCAAGCTCGTGGAGTCCTACAAGAGCCTGGACGCCGACCTGTCCGACTACATCGTCTCCTTCGCCTTCGGGGACATCTACTCCCGAACCAGCCTGACCCAGCAGGAGCAGACGATGGTGACCATCTCCACGCTGGTCGCCCTGGGCACCGAACCCCAGTTGAAGTTGCACATCAACACCGGGTTCAACGTGGGCCTGACCAAGGAAAAGATTGTCGGTGCCCTGATCCAGTGCATCCCCTACGTCGGATTCCCGCGCGTGCTCAACGGCCTGACCCTCGTCAAGCAGGTCATGGCAGAGCGGGGTCTCGACGCGGAGTCCCCCACGGACTGAACCGATTTCGCCCCACCCGGCGTCCTCTGACGCCCGCCGAACCCGCCGACAGCTCGATGACTCGCCATGCCGGTCCGGCATCTTCTCTCACAACCTTCTCTCTCACACTCGAGGAACGCTCATGCACTTGGTAATCGGACTCGGACCCATCGGCGGAAACATCGGCGCACATCTCGCCCAACTGGGGCAGCAGGTGTACGGCTACGACTTCAACACCGAGCGCGTCCGCGAGTGGTCGGAGGAGACCGCGTCGCCGGCCGGCAGCGACCTGGCGGCACTCGACTGGCCGTCCGTTGACAGCGTCCACGTCGCGGTGCGGCTGGCGGACCAGGTCTCGTCCGTGTTCACCGCGCTCCAGGACCACACCGCGCGGCCGCTGACCGTCTTCGTCCACACCACGCTCGCGCCCGCGGACGCCCGGAAGATCATGTCCTCGGCCCCGGACAACTGGCGCGTCTTCGAGGCCCCTGTCTCGGGTGGCCCCCAGGGTGCCCGCCAAGGCTCGATGACCATCTTCCTCGCCGGACCCGGCACCGTCCCAGCGGAGGACCGGCTGCTGGCCGACATCTCCGGCCGCGTCTTTTCGATGGAGTCCTACGGGCAGCCGGCCCTGGTGAAACTCCTCAACAATGCGCTGGCCACCTACAACCTGGCCGCCACCGCACGGATGCTCAACCTCGCAGCCGAACACGGGGTACCGGCCAAGGGCCTTTTCGAGGTGATCGGCGTGTCGACCGGCCAGAGCTGGATGAGTGACAACCTCGTCGACGTCCAGTACGACCTGCTGCTCAAGGACGTCGGACTGCTCCGCGGCGAACTCGGTTCACTGCCCGCCGCAAATCTCGACGACGACGTCGAACAGGCGATCCTTCAGGCGAGAGCGCTGCTCGGCGCCGATCCCCAGGCATGAGCCGTGTGCGGGACGGTGAAACTGTACCCGCGTCACCACTGCTCGGTCCGGCGTCGATGACATTCCTCTAAAGGCCCACCGCCCTCGCCTTGCGAGCACGCACCAGGCGACGGGCCGGGTCGCCGTGGGTGCGCGAGGCCTGGCCGGACTGCTCGCGGAGAACGTCGGCTCGTCCAACTCGAAAGGATTCCCGGGTGCTCCTGCCCCTGCGCGCAACCCGCCACCGCATGCGCCCCTGGTTCGTTGATTTCTTCGCCTTGCGCGGCGCGCGGGGAACCATCGCCCCGTCCCTGCAAGCGGGCAGCATCTCCTCCGTGACGGTGGTGGTCTCCTGCCTGCTGTTCGGGCCACAGCTGGGTGCGATCTCCCTGTTCGGCTCGATGCTCGCTCTGTGGGAGGCCGAGAGGCCGCTGTGGGCGCGGGTGCGCAATGGGCTGCTGATCGCCTCGACGATGAGCGTCGCGATGGGCCTCGGCGTCATCGTCGCCCCCTATCGGTGGGCGACCATCCCGGCGATCGTGCTGCTCATCCTGACCGCCGCCGTTACCTACCACGCATTCCTGCTGACCCGGGGCCCGGTCCCCTTCTTCTGTTCTACGGTGCCGTCCTCGGCACCTATTTCGGCATGGACCCGCATCTCGGATGGAAAATCGTCGGAATCACGGCCTTTGCCGCCCTGTTCGCCGGCTGCCTGACGCTGCTCGTCCTCGTCACCGACCCGCACCGCCCGGAGCGCCGTGCGATTGCCGACGCCCGGCGCGCCGTCGAGCGCTACCGCGCCGCCGCCTCGAACGCATCCGGTACCGCTCCTGCTGCCGAGCGGTCCCGCAGACTCCTGGCCAGTGCATATGCCGCCGTGAACCGTGCCTGGCTGACATTGAACTCCGCCCACCCAGCCACCGCTGGCCGCGGCCATCACCACCGCGAAGGCGAACTCCTCACCGTCAACCGGGACCTGGCCGTCGGCGTCCTGGAAAGTTCCCACGTTCCCGGCCAGGTGCGCACGCTCTCTCCCGACACCCCGCTGCTGCTCGGCCGACCCAGCCTCTCCTTCCTGCTGGCCCATGCCCTGCGCCGGGACTCGGTCGCCTGGTTCACGGCGTGGAGAATCGGCCTGGCCGCAGGGGTCGCCGGCGTCGCCAGCGAACTGGCGGGCATCGGACACCCCTACTGGGCGATCCTCACGGCCGCACTCGTGCTGCATCAATGGACCGGTCGCCGTGCCACCACGCTGCGGGCTGCCCACCGCGCGGTCGGCACGATCGTCGGACTCTTCGTCGTCGCGCTCGTCGTGGTCCTCGACCCCGGCCCCTGGTGGGCCGTGGCGATCATCGTCGTCTGCGTGATCGGACAAGACCTTCTCGTCCCGTTCAACTACTTCCTCGCCCTCATCCTCGTGACCCCTATGTCGCTGCTCGCCATCGAAGCCACCGGCCAGGGCGGTACCCCCTCAGGGCTGCTCATGGATCGGCTGCTCGGCACCCTCCTCGGAGTTGCCATCGCCGTGGCCATCACCTGGGCCACCAGCTACCGGTTCCCCGAACGTCTCCTGCGCGCCCAAAACGCCCGGGTGGGAACCGCTATCGCCGCCGTCGAGGGCCACAATGCGGACGGCACAGCATTCACTCCGGCCGGACGCAGGGCGCGCGTCGAACTCAGCTACGAACTCACCCACCACCTCAGCGTCCTCGACCGCGCTGCCGCCGAGGACCCGCGACTGACGTCCTTGAAGGACACCGACGACGTACTGATCGACGACGGCTACACGGCGCTGGCGAAAGCCTGGGTTTGATGGAGGTTTGCTGCTGTCCTGGAGAAGGCAGTGCCGTCACTGGTCATCCGGCCGAGCTCACCCAGGGGCGGGCGCGGAGACGATCAGTGGAAGGCTGAGATGCCGGTGATGTCGCGACCCACGAGAAGTGCCTGAATCGAGTCCGTCCCCTCGTGGGTGGACACGACCTCCATATCGGTCAGGTGCCGCGCGACGTGGTTCTCGAGCAGCAGGCCGTTGCCGGCGAGTAGGTCACGCGCCTCGCTACAAATCCACTTGCCCTTCTGCGCGGTGGCCATTTTGACCAGGGATGCCATGGCGTTGGTCAGCGCACCCTTGTCGGCCAGTTCCGCCATGCGGTTACACATCAGCTGCATCGCGGTCAGCTCGCTGAGCATGTTGGCGAGACGGGCCTGGACCAGCTGGTAGCCGGCGATCGGATTGCCGAACTGCACCCGCTCGGCGGCGTAGTCGGCGGCGATCTCGAAGCAGGCCATGGCGTGGCCGACGGCCTCCCACGCAGCGCCGCCGCGGGTGGCCTGCAGGACACGGGAGACGTCCGCGAAGGACCTGCAGTTCTCCAGCCGGTCGGCCTCGGGGATACGCATGTTCTCGATAACGATGTCAGCCTGCAGAATTGCGCGTTTGCCGATCTTGCCGGTGATGACGGTCGGGTTGTAGCCGGCCGGGTGGTTGCCGTTCCCGTCCTTCTCGACGACGAACGCGCTGACCTCGCCGTCCTCGGTGTTGCGGGCGAACAGTACGACCACATCCGCCGCGTGTCCGTTGCCGATCCAGCGCTTGTGGCCGTCGATCACCCACGTGTCACCGCCGCGGCGGGCGCTGGTTTCCAGTGCGACCGAATCGGATCCGTGGTCCGGTTCAGTCAACGCGAACGCACCCGTCGTTTCGAGCCCGGCCAGGGCAGGCAGCCAGCGCTGCCGCTGTTCGGCGCTGCCGAGCAGGTTCAACGCTCCCATGCACAGGTTGGAGTGCACACCAAGGAAGGTGTTGATGCTCCCGTCGGCCCTGGCCATCTCCCGGGCGACCATGCCCGCGGCCTTCCGGCTCATCCCCGGGCACCCGTAGCCCTGGATGGTCGTTCCGATGATGCCGAGCTCGGCCAGCGGAGGCAGCAATTCGTAGGGGAACTCGGCCTTCTCCCAATAGCCATTGATGATGGGAAGGACCCGCTGTTCGGCGAACTCGCGAACCTTGTCGCGGATCGCCAGCTCCTCCGGGGTCAGCTCGTCGTCGAGATGGAAGTAGTCGGAGATCGCGGCGGCGCGGTTCGGTGTGGTGGTCACGGATGAGTCCTCTCTCACCGCTCCCATGGATGGGTTACTGGTTCGGGGCTAGCTTCGTGAAGCGGCCGCGTGCAGCCACTCGAGGATGTCACCCCGGTCGGCGTCGATGCCGGGCGGCACGAGGTCGTAGCTGGCCGGCGTCGCCGAGAATGTGATCGGGTTGCGCACCCCGGGAAGAGATTCTTCACCGTCGCCCACCGCCACGACGGGTTCCAGCCCGAGGCGCTCCGCGAATTCGAATCCGCCGCGAACATCGTTGATCGGGGCACACGGCAACCGTGCCTCGGTGAAGATGTCGAACCATTCGGACGCGGGCTTGGCGGCCAGCAGTTCCTGCAGGATGGGGCGCAGCGCCGAACGGTTGTGGCTGCGGTCTGGTGGTGTCGCAAACCTGGGGTCCGTTGCCAGCTCGGGCGCACCGATGACGTCGCACAGAGTGCGGAATTGCCGGTCGTTGCCGATGGCCAGGACGATGTCGCCGTCCGCGGTGGGCAGCGGCTCGTAGGGATAGATGCTGGGATGCTCGTTACCCATACGGGTGGGCACATTCCCGCTGAGCAGGAACCCGGCGGTCTGATTGACCATGCCTGACAGTGCCGAGGACATGAGGTTCACTTCGATGCGCTGGCCCCGGCCACTGCGGCCGCGTTCGTGCAGCGCGGAGAGGACTCCGATGGCGGCATGGAGTCCGGTGATGACGTCGAAGACCGCGACGCCGGAGCGGTAGGCGGGGAGATCCGGATCCCCGGTGAGGCTCATCATCCCGGACATCGCCTGGACGAGCAGGTCGTATCCGGGCAGGGCGGCACCTCCGGCCGAGCCGAATCCGGTAATCGACGCATACACGACAGCGGGGTTGCGTTCCGCAATGGACGCGTAGTCGAGGCCGAAGCGGTCCAGTCCGCCAGGCTTGAAGTTCTCGACGACGACGTCGGCACTCTCGGCAATACCGCGGGCCGTCTCGAGATCGTCGGGGTCGCCGAAGTCCAACGCGATCGACCTCTTGTTCCGGTTGATCGACAGGTAGTACGTGGACTGACCGTCGAAGACCGGCGGTTTCCACGCACGGGTTTCATCACCGGACGGGCCCTCCACCTTGATGACGGTGGCGCCCATGTCTGCCAGAAGCATGGTGCAGTAGGGCCCGGCCAGGACCCGGCTGAAGTCGGCGACAACGATTCCGGCCAACGGACCGCTTGCGTTGCGGCCGAAAGCATCCCGATGCTCGCTGCCCGGTTGCCCGTCTTCAGCCGTCCGCGGGTCGGAGGGGGCTGTGGTGCAGTGCGTTGTCATGAATCCTCTTCCTTCAGGGAGATTCTCTCCACCATCCCACCGCCATTACGCCGCGTCCAATACTTACTGATGGCGCTACTATTTCATTTAATGAAATAATAGCGGTGTGGATTTCCAACAACTTCGGGTGTTCCTCGCAGTGGCGGAGGAACTACATTTCGGGCGGGCGGCCGAGCGACTACACCTCGCGCAGCCACCGGTCAGCCGGATAGTGCGACAACTCGAGCGCGACCTCGGAACCGACCTCTTCATCCGGAGCACACGCAGCGTCCGGTTGACCGTGGCCGGAGCGGCGCTGGTGGCACCCGCCCAGGAGATGCTCGCCGCCGAGCAGAGGGCCCGCGCCACCGTGCTGGCCGCCGATCGCGGGGAGGCAGGCACTGTCACGTTCGCCTACGCCGGTGCATCGACCCACGTACTCGTGGGAGTGCTGGCCCGGGAGGTCAGGAAGGCCCACCCCGGCATCGAATTTCGGCTCTACAGCCAGGATTTCGCGCTCCCCGCGCTCGCCCGGGTTCTCCGGGGCGAGGTCGACGTCAGCCTCGGCCGGTGGGATTTCGTGCCCGCCGGTGTCCGGTCCCGCATCATCGTCGACGAACACCTCGTCGTGGCCGTCCCGGCATCCCACCCGCTCGCCTCGAAAAAGGAAGTGCACATGGCGGAGCTTGCCGGAGAACCGTTCGTGGCCCTGCCCCCGCACGAAGGCTCGGTACTGGGCGACCGGTTGCGCAGGCTGAGCCTGGGGGCGGGATTCGATCCCGACATCGTGCAAAGGGCACCCGATTCGTGGACCGCCATGGCGCTGGTGGGCGCCGAAGTCGGATGCTCCCTGACGGTGTCGTCAGTCGCGGAGAACGTGACGGACCCGCATGTGCACTTCCTGCGGGTGCTCGACGAGACCCTGCCGATCCATCTGCGCATGGCGTGGCGCCCGACCTCGGACAACCCGGCCCTGCCTCCGGTTCTGACACTTGCGGAACGCGTCTGGCCCGGCCGTCCCGACGACGCAGCCCCGCAGGAGTAAAACGCCCGTCCGGCACCGGATGAACCGCAGAAGGCTACCGGTGAGGGTACTTACCGTCGCCGGGGCACCGCGATCGACGCTGTCCACCAGGATTGGGGGTTGCCCGCGCCGACCGGCTGACCCGGGGCCCGGAGCGAGCTGATTCGTACCGTGATTCAGGTCGGTATCGGGGTTTGGGGTGGCTCGTCGCTCCACTGAGGAGTTCGACCCTCGATCACCGCGCGGACGCCTTCGTCGAAGTCAGATCGGCGCATTAGACGATATGAGGGGCTGGGCTGAGGCCCACGCACATGTGAACGTGGGTTGCCGACAGGAAACGGGTCCTGGCCGGTAGAGCCACAAGATGTGGGAGGCCCCAGCGATGAATCAGCGTACGAGCATTGGATTGGATGTGCACGCACGATCGGTGGTCGCCTGCGGCCTCGACGGGCGAACCGGTGAGCTGTTCGAGCGAAGATTGACACCGGATCACCGTGAAATCGTGGGCTGGAGCAGGTCCCTACCGACGCCGGTGGCGGTGACCTACGAGGCCGGGCCGACCGGCTTCGGGCTGGCCAGGTCACTGACCGCGGCGGGCATCGAGTGCCTGGTCGCGGCACCGTCGAAGCTGCAGCGCCCGCCCGGAGATCGGGTCAAAACCGACGCGCGCGACGCGCGGCATCTGGCTCGTCTGCTGCACCTCGGTCAGATTGTCGAGGTGGCGGTGCCCAGCGTCGAGCAGGAGGCGGCCCGGGATCTGGTGCGCGCCCGTGAGGACTGTCGTGGGGATCTGATGTCGGCCCGGCATCGGGTGTCGAAACTACTTCTGCGGCAAGGGATCGTCTACTACGGCGGCCACGCGTGGACGAAGGTGCACGACACCTGGCTGCGCACCCAGCACTTCGATGCGCCCGGTCTGCAGCTGGCGTACGAGACCGCCTACGACACCATGCTCGCGGCGGTGGACCGGCGGGATCGGCTGGATGCGGCGATCGCCGAGATGGCAGCGACAAGTATCTACACCCCGGTGGTGACCCGGCTCGGGTGCCTGCGCGGGGTCGCGGCGCTGACCGTGTTCGCGTTGGCCGTCGAGATCGGCGACTGGCAGCGGCTCACCGGCCGCTCGATCGGCGCCTACCTGGGGCTGGTGCCCAGCGAATCGTCGTCGGGCGCGATGCGGTCGCAGGGAGCGATCACCAAGACTGGAAACGGGCACGCGCGCCGACTGCTGATCGAGGCCGCCTGGCAACACCGTCGCCCGTATCGTCCCGGGGTGGCTCTGCGGCGGCGATGGGACCACGCCGGCCCGGCGGCCCGCGCCCGCGGTCAGCAGGGTAACCGGCGCCTGCACGCCCGGTGGAACGACTTCGATCAGCGGCACAAGCGACCGGCAGTGGCCAACACCGCGATCGCCCGGGAACTCGCCGGTTGGTGTTGGTCACTGGCCGTCCTCGACGACTGAGGCGGACGGGCGCCACGAGCATTCCTCGGTACCCTGATCCTGATCGTCACTCGCCGGACGGCAAGGTCGGTTCTCCTCGCTGCGCTGCGGGGACTCCACCCTGCCTCACCGACTCGTGACGATCCGACAGGCCCGGGACCGGAGGAATTCCCGAGGCGCCCGACAGATGTCCGGACGACCCTCCGTGGTGGTGACGGCAGCGCCTGGGAGTGACCCGCGAGCGCCCTATGAGCAATCCTCAACTGTGCGTTGGGATCACGCTCGCCATTAGACCCGCGAACCACTCCAGCCGAACAGTCCGTCCTGCGGTAGCCAACCCGCGTATATCAGTTATGTGGTCCCCTTCCGGGGACGCCCGCGCATGCGGGAAAATCGGGTGCGGTCGCTCGCCGAGGTCAATCACTCTTTGGCGCCGGTGAGCCCGAATATCAGTTTGATCCGGGGAGCCGATGGTGGGGCTGCGCATTGTTGCCACGAGCACGAGGGTCCGACTCTTTTCTTTCCCTGTTCGGCTCCTGCGGGCGACCGCGTTCATGCATCGGTTTCGTGGGAAGGATCTTCGTCATGGATGAGGTCGACGATGTCGAACTGTTGGTGGAACGGGTCGCGGCGCTGGATCTCGGCAAAGCCGTGCTGGAGGCGTGTGTGCGGGTGCCGCACCCGCAGCGGCCCGGTCGGCGAATGCAGGAGCTGCGCGGTTACGGCACGACCACCGCACAGCTGTTGGCGATGGTGGCCTGGTTGCGGCACTGGCACGTGCAGCGGGTGGTAATGGAATCCACCAGCACCTACTGGAAGGGCGTGTACTACCTTCTCGAAGCCGAGGGCTTCGACTGCTGGCTGGTCAACGCCCGCGAGGTGAAGAACGTGCCCGGCAGGGCGAAAACCGACCGGGCCGAAGCGGTCTGGCTGGCGAAGGTGGTCGAGCGTGGCATGTGCCGGCCGTCGCTGGTGCAGCCGCCCGAGATCCGCCGGCTACGCGACCTCACCCGCTACCGCCGTGCCCTGGTGCAGGACCGCACCCGCGAGCAGCAACGGGTCGAGAAGCTGCTCGAGGACGCCCAGATCAAGATCTCATCGGTGCTCTCGGACCTGCACGGCGTATCCGGACGGGCGATGATGCACGCCCTGATCGCCGGAGAGCGGGATCCGCGGACACTGGCCCGGCTGGCCAAGAGCGGTGCACGGAAGAAGACCGACCAGCTCGAAGAGGCGCTGCGCGGATTCTTCACCGACCACCACGCGACGATTCTGAAGATGATGCTCGACAACAGCGACCGGATCGGCGCCCAGATCGCCGCACTCGACGCGCTGATCGAGGACGCGATCAGCCCTTTCTCCCGACAGGCAACCCGCCTCGCTGACATCGTCGGCGTGAACACCGTTGCCGCCGCCGAGTTGATCGCCGAGACGGGGGTCGACATGACCCGATTCCCGTCCGCCGCGCACCTTGTGTCGTGGGCGAAGTTCTGCCCGCAGACCCACCAGTCCGCCGGCAAGTCCATGAGCAAGGGCCGCGGCAAGGGCAACCCATGGCTGGCCGGCACGCTTGGCCGCATCGCGTTCGCCAACTCCCGCGCCGACACGTTCCTGGGCACCCGCTATCGGCGCCTAGCCCGACGTCGCGGCAAGCAGAAGGCGATCGTGGCCACCGGCAACTCGGTACTCACCGTCATCTACCACCTGCTCTCGGACCCAGACGCCAAATTCTGCGACCTCGGGCCCGGATACTACGAATCCCGGATCAACAAGCACCGCCGCGCCCGCGACCTCGCCACCCAGCTCCAGGTACTCACCGGCCAGCACATCGCCATCCGCGACGGCAAAGCCGTCATCACTGACACCGCGGCCTGACCCCAAACCTAACGCGGCAGAACAACATAACCCGGCTCCGCCGGGTGCCTTCGGCCTGCCCACTCACCATCCAATTTTCGGGTCAGAGTGACCGCGCGTCGATACAGACACGCTCGCCACCACCTCCCCCGGTCATTCGGCCAAAATGAAGCGGCGTCCGCGGCGACGGTCATGGGCGCCGCTTCTCCCTGCCCCCCTTGACAAAGTCGATCCCATATCAGGGCGCTGATGGTTCTTCCGCACGCTGCCGAATGTGGTCGAGGTCGAGGACGATGGGAGAAGCTCAGTGCGGTTGTTCGTCGGAGATGACTGGTCGGAAGAACATCATGATGTCGAGCTGATGGACTCGGCCGGGCGCAGGCTCAGCAAGGCGCGGCTACCGGAAGGGGTGGCCGGGATCGCGCGGTTGCACGCGATGATCGGCGACCAACTCAGCGACAATGTCGACGAGTCCGAGGTGGCGATTGGAATCGAGACCGACCGCGGCCCGTGGGTTGCGGCGCTGGTGGCCGCCGGCTACACAGTATTCGCGGTAAATCCGTTGCAGGCAGCTCGGTTTCGGGAGCGCAGCGGTGTTTCGGGCGCGAAGAGCGACGCCGCCGACGCCCACATGCTGGCCGACATGGTGCGCACCGATTCGCACCAGTTGCGGCCGGTTACCGGCGACAGTCCCGAGGCCGAGGCGATCAAGGTCGTGGCCCGCGCGCACAAGACCCTGATCTGGGAACGCACCCGCCACACCCGGCGGCTGCGGCACGCGCTGCGCGAGTACTTCCCTGCCGCGTTGGAGGCGTTCGACGACCTCGACGCCGTCGATGCCCTCGAGCTGCTCGGGAAGGCTCCGGACCCGGCCTCGGCGGCGCGACTGACACGCGGTCAGATCGCTGCGGCGCTGCGGAACGCCCGCCGACACGACATCGAGACCAAGACCGATCGGATCCAGGCTGCTCTGCGCGGCGAACACCTGGGCCGGGCGGCGGTGATCACTACCGCCTACACGGCCACCACCCGCTCCGCCGTCGCCGTGTTGAGCACTCTCAATCACGAGATCAAGGCGTTGCAAGGGCAGGTAGATGCACATTTTGGCCGGCACCCGGACGCTGAGATCATCCTGTCCCAGCCCGGGATGGGCACTCCGCTCGGCCCCCGGGTACTCGGTGAGTTCGGCGACGACCCCGAACGGTATGCCACCGCGAAGGCCCGCAAGAACTATGCCGCCACCAGTCCGATCACCCGCGCCTCCGGCAAAAAGAAGGTCGTCGCGGCCCGGTTCGTCCACAACGATCGGCTCGTCGATGCGCTGAGCTCGCAGGCGTTCTCGGCCCTGCAGGCTTCTCCCGGCGCCCGCGCCTACTACGACAAACAACGCGACCGCGGTCTCGATCACGGCCCTGCCCTGCGGCAGCTCGCCAACCGGCTCGTCGGCATCCTGCACGGATCCCTCAAGACCCGCACCCGTTACGACGAAGCGACGGCATGGGCGCATCACGTCGAGAAGGCTGCCGCTTGACATCCCAAGCTCCTGGGATGTCTTTTCGCCCGGACGCTCGCCGCGTCCAGGATCGCTGCCGACCAGTCCAGTTCGCCGGCCCCACCGAGTCGGTCGAGCACCTCACCACGCAGTCTCTCGAAAACCCCCGCCGCCACCCACGTAGTGAACCGGCGGTGCGCGGTAGGAACGGTGACCCCGAACGACGGCGGCAGATGGCGCCACGCACATCCACTGGTCAGCACGTACACGATCGCGGTGAACACCGCCCGGTCATCCACCGGAGCGCTGCCACCTCCCTGCGGGCGAGAGACGAAGCGGCGGCAGCAACGGTTCGACGATCTCCCACAACGCATCCGGCACCAACCGCGGAGACAACTCATCTACCACAAGTCACATCATGCACCAGATGTCACTTCATCCACATGAGACACGCTCTTAAGCGTTTGACAAATGAGTCAGAGAAGACCGAGTTGGTTCAATACGGCCAGTTGGTCCCAGTAGCGGCGGGTGGTCGTGATGGCGCCGTTGGTGACGTCGTGGACGTCGCAGAACGGCACCGACAGGGTGCGTCCGGTCGCAGGGATCGGGCCGTCCGGGGTCGTCAATATCCCAGTGTGAGTGCCGGAGGCGATGAACTCGGCCACGACAAGGTCAGCGCCGGCGTGGACGGTTAAGTTCTCGCAACGTCCCTCAGGGAAGGGTCCGTCCCAGTTCTGGTAGTTGGTGGCCATACCCACTGGACCGGTGAAGGTTTCGCCGGTGGGAATGTTCGTCCAGGATGCGCTGGGCGAGAATGCGTCTACCCAGGCTTGTCGGTCGCGGGCGTGCCACGCGTCGTAGAGACCGAGGATGATGTCCGTCGCGGAGTGCACGTTACGTGGTCCTTTCGTCAGAGGGCGGCGTCGTCTGAGATGTATGCGGTGCGTCCTTCGAAGACCGTGGACACGACCTGGGTGGCGTGGATTTCGTGGAGGTCAATCTCGAGGAGATTGCGGTCGAGGACGATGAAGTCGGCACGTTTGCCTACTTCGATCGAGCCTTGGAGGTGCTCGCGGCCGACGGCGCGGGCGCCGATGCGGGTGAGGGCTTCGATGGCTGTCTCGATGGAGATGGATTCGTCACCGCGGTCGAGCATGCCCTGCACGGCAGGAAACAGGTTCGGGTCGGGGGTGATGATCCAGTCTGACCCGACGGTCATGGTGGCATCCGCTTTGTGGACGGAGGCGAACTTGAATCCCTGGTCGAGCCCGTACTCGGGAATGTGCCAGATAGCCGGAGACATCTCGGCGACCACGTTCAGTTCCCGGAATCGCTCCAGATCGTCCTTGTGAATGTAGGTGCAGTGGGCGATCTCGTGTTGGGTAGTGCTCGTGGGATTCTCTGCGCGTACACTTTCGTAGGCGTCAAGGGCTGCACGTACCGACCCTTCGCCGGCGCAGTGGATCTTCACGGTCAAGCCGTCGCGGTCGAAGCGGGTGATCGCCTCGCGTAACTCGTCTGAGGGGACGAGGAGGTGGGTGGAGTCGATGTCGCCGTCAGCGGTGAGATCTGCCTGCGTCATATGTGGGGGCAGGGGTGCGCCGTCGAGCCAGATCTTGACGAATCGGGTGTCGACGTGTGGCGAGGCGACGCTGTCGTGGCGATCGATCAGCTCGTCGAGTTCTGCGCGGCTTGCCCCGCCGAATCCTTCTTCCCGCCAGACCAGATGCGCGGCGATGTTCAGGTCGAGGGTGCCGGTTCCGTCCATGGCCGTAAGGACCCGCAGTTCCTGCGGTGAGGCCGAGGCTTCCTGAACCGAGGTGATTCCGAATCGATGACAGGTGGCCACCGCCCACTCGAGCGCTTGGCGGTATATGTCGTCGGTGTAGTCGGGGATGGCGCGCAACACCGGCCAGCGGGCTTGTTCGACCATCTCACCGGTCAGTTCACCGGTCTGCTCGCGCCGCACGTAGCGCCCGTGGTTGGGGTCAGCGGTGGTGTCGGTAAGTCCGGCCAGTTCGAGGGCTTTGGTGTTCGCCAGTCCGTGATGAATGGTGTAGTCGTAGAGGAAGACCGGTTGATCGGGGAACCGGGTATCGAGGTGGGCGCGGTCCGGGGTGTGTCCGAAGAAGTCGGGGGCGTACTCGCCTGCGATGATCCATGATGGCTGCCCGTCGCGAGCCGGGCCGTGGCAGCTGCACGCGGCGAGGCTGTCGAGCATCTGTTGCACGGTGCCGGTAGGGTCGATCCGACCCTGGAATCGATGCTTCAACCCACTGAAGAGCAGGTGGGTGTGGGCGTCGTGGATTCCGGGCATGACCATCCGGCCGCCGAGGTCGACGATCTCCGCGGCGGTTCCTGCGGCGGTGAGGATTTGCTCGGTAGTTCCGATCGCGGTGAACGTGCCGTCTTGGACGAGGACGGCCTCGGCCCATGGCCGTTGTGAATCGACGGTGTAAAACCGTCCGTTGACGTACGCGGACTTCATCTGAGGGGCTCCAGGGTGCTGACGTTGCGAGAGGTGGTGTGCTTCGGAGGCTATCCGCGCAAGTTGATCGCGGCGAGGTCGGTGCCGATGTGGAAGGTGCCGGTGAAATTTTCCTGGGCTCTCTGCCAGCGTTCGACGGGGGGCTCAGCGGGAACGAGGTGGTGAAGCGCGAGTTGGCGTGCCCCGAGTGCGTCGGCGAACTGACCGAGTTCGGTGGAAGGCATATGTGAGGTCATGAGATGGTGACGAAGCGCTTCGTTGTCGGCGTACAGCTCGTCGATCCAGCTGGTGTCGATTACCTCATGCAGGAGGAGGTCGGTGTCGGCAGCCATCCGCGCAAGATTTGTCGACTTGCCGGTGTCTCCGGAGATTACGACCGACCCGTCGTCGGTGTCGAAGCGGTACGCGAAGGCGGGAAAGACGGGGAAATGGTTGACCAGGGTGGCAGTGACCTGGACCCGATCATCCTCGTACACCGGAAACGGGTTCATGTCGGGCATCGTCTCGAGCGTTTCGATTGCCGGGTCGAAGCCGGGAATGGCGATGTCGTGGACGTTGATCAGGCTCCGCAGATCGGTGAACCTGTTATCTCGGACGCGGTCGTTAATGTCGGTGGCGTACGCGTCGAAGAGGGAGTTCGTCATGTCGGTAAGGCCGGGCATCGGATTAGCAGGGCTTGCCGGTGGTGGAGGTTGGCTGCCCTGGTATGCGGTGGTCAGCGAAGTGCGGCGGCCTGGTCCGATAACCTCTACCGGTCGGGTGATCTTTTGTAGTCCAGCCCACCAACCGTAGTTGAACATCTTGAAGTAGTCGATGGTGTGGTCGGAGTGCAAGTGGGTGACGAACAGGCCACGGAGAGTCGAGAATTGCTCGTCCGGGGCCTCCCCCGTGGGGTTGGCCCTGAAGAACTGTTCGGCGGCACGGTCACCGGTATCGACGACATAGACCGCGTCCCCGACGACGACTGCTGTCGATATCCCGGTCGCATTCTGCTTGGCGTACCACGCTGGCCCGCCCGCGGTGCCTAGCAAGATGACGTGAGGTCGGGTCGTGTCGACGTCACCGGTTACCGGGCTCGCGGTGGCCGCACCTGGGGTACTCGGCTCGTCTGTAGACGAGCAGGCCGCGAGGGTGGCGGCTCCTATGACGCCCAGTGTGCCGGCCAAGACGGATCGACGGGGCAGCCCGTAGGGAGCGCGGCTGGTGAGACACATACGGTTCCTTTTCATCTGGGGACGGGAAGTCGGTCAATGCATGCGTGCCGTCCAGCCGCTACGCGGTGCCGGGGCCGGTGACGCCTGCCCCGTAGGTGTGCAAGTGCGATGCGAGGATGCCTCCGTCGCCGCGGCCCGAGAGTTGGTGTTCGGCGAAGGCGAGCAGGGTGTGTTCGTGGTCGAACACCACCTGCATGTCGACGGTGGCCTCTGATGGTGCCAGTGCGAGGAGCTGCTCGAACTGCGGCAATGCCTCGCGTGCGATGCGGGTGGTCTCGTGCATGAACCCTGCCCAGGACTCTCCGACGATTGTTTGCGCGAAATCATAGGCGGCGGAGCGCTGTCGGATTCGGTGCGTGTCGACCGTCGCGAGGTCGAGGTGACCGGCAAGGCGACGTCGGGTCGATTCCTCGAGTTGATACAGCGAGAGCAGGTCCGGCCGGTGATCGGGGTGGGCGTCGGCGGCGATCAGATCCGCGAGGAAGGCGGCCCCGAACTCCTCCCCGAGATATGCCCACCGCACCAAATCCCGATACCGTTGGTCCGAGTTTTCACTCATCTCGTCTCCGAGGTCTGCGGGAGTGCTGGTGCCGGCCGATCCTCGGCGGGTTCGCGCAGGGTCAGCGGTACCTTGTCCTGGACGAGTTTGCGGTAGACGAACAGCACGACGCCGATCAGCAGCAGCGCCAAGCCCAGGAACACCTCTTTGACGCTGCCGACGTAGCTC
>NZ_JAAOQS010000013.1:0-118177 GCF_011603105.1 Rhodococcus sp. A14
GCCGGACCCCCTCCAGCCGCCCGCCCCGATGCCCGTCACGTCCGTGCCCGCTCCCGGTCCCGACTGGCTGGCCGAGCGCCTGTTCGACAAACGAATCGTGTCGCTGACCGGCCGACTCGACGCCGAGGCCACCAACCGCGCGGCGGCGTCGCTGGCATTGCTCGACGCCTCGGACGACGGGGAGGTCCAGCTATGGCTGCACGGCGTCGACGCCGACATCGACGCGGCCGCCACCCTCCTCGACACCCTCGACCTGATGGGCGTCCCGCTGCACGTCCACTGCCGCGGCGACGTTCGGGGAATGGCGATCGCCCTCCTCGCGCCCGCCGATCGCCGGACGTCGGCGTCGCACGCCACGTTCCACCTCCGCGAGCCGCAGACGTCCTGCGCCGGTCCGGCGTCGGACGTCGCCATCGCCGCGGAACATCACGAGCAGCAACTCCGGAGGCTGCAGCAGCGCATCGCCGACTCCTGCGGGCGTCCCGTCGACACGGTGATCGGTGACATGCGGAACCACCGGATCCTCACCGCCGACGAGGCGCGCGACTACGGGTTGATCGACGCCGTCACCGGCGCGCGCTCGGTCGACGGGGAGTAATCCGGCGGACGCACTCGTTGTCGGCTCCCGCCCACGAATTCGGGCGCAATTTCGAGTGCGCGAACCGAGGAAGGGTGCGGCTGTGCGGCTGGACGTCAACGGGCGGGCTCTTGCGCCCCGCACCTCGACGGGGGAATCATCCGAGGATGACGGTCGAACGATCGCGCATCACGGTCCACGGGGTCGTGCAGGGGGTCGGCTTCCGCCCGTTCGTCGCGCGACTGGCCGACGACCTGGGACTGCACGGCCACTGCGGCAACGACGACGTCAGCGTGTTCATCGAGATCGAGGGCAAGTCCGCGTCGGTGTCCGAGTTCGTGCGCCGGCTCCGCGCGGACGCGCCGCCGATGGCCGTGATCGTCGACGCGACCGCCCAGCCCGTTCCGGTGCGCGGGGACCAGTCGTTCCGGATCATCGACAGCCGGCACGTCCCCGGCGCGCGGACACTGGTGTCGCCGGACGTGGCGACGTGCGCGGATTGTCTTCGCGAACTGGCCGATCCGCACGATCGGCGGTACCGCCACCCGTTCGTCAACTGCACCAACTGCGGGCCGCGGTTCACGGTGATCACCGACCTGCCCTACGACCGGCCCAACACCACGATGGCCGAGTTCCCGCTGTGCGCGGCGTGCCTCGCCGAATACCGCGACCCCGCGGACCGACGGTTCCACGCCCAGCCGGTGTGCTGCCCCGACTGCGGTCCGCACCTGTTCGCCGAGATCGACCGGCACCGGATCTACGGGGACGACGCCGTCCTCACCGCGGTGCAGGGGGCGTTGCGGGACGGCCGGATCGTGGCGGTCAAGGGCCTCGGCGGGTTCCACCTCGTGTGCGATGCCGCCGACCCGACCGCCGTCGAGACTCTGCGGGCGCGCAAGCACCGCCCCGATAAACCGTTCGCGGTGATGACCGCGGACCTGTCCGTCGCCGCCGAGCTGTGCGAGATCTCCGAGCCCGAGAGCGCGCTGCTGCGACACGCGGCCCGGCCGATCCTGTTGCTGCGCAAGAAGAACACTGCGTCGATTGCCGACGGCATCGCGCCCGGGATCGACGACCTCGGGGTGATGCTCCCCTACACCCCGCTGCACCATCTCCTGTTCACCCGGACCCCCGGCAGCGACGTCGACCCACCGCGGGTGCTGGTCATGACGTCGGGCAACCTGAGCGGCGAACCCCTCTGTTTCGACAACGACGACGCCCGTACTCGATTGGCGGACATCGCCGACGTGTTCCTGATGCACGACCGCCGCATCGCGGTGCCCTGCGAGGATTCCGTCCTGGCGGTGGCGGCAGGGGCGGTACTGCCGATCCGCCGCTCGCGCGGGTTCGCACCGCTGCCGGTCGTGCTGCCTGCGCACGGCCCGGAGATCCTCGCGGTGGGCGCGGAGATCAAGAACACCTTCTGCCTGACCCGGCAGGACTACGCGTTCTGCTCGGCGCACCTCGGCGACATGGGCAGCCTGGAGAGTCAGCGCGCCTTCGAGACGTCGGTGCGGCAGTTGACGCATCTGCACGGCATCTCCCCGGAGGCCGTGGTCGCCGACCGGCACCCCGGATATTCGACGCACCACTGGGCCCGGCGCTACAGCGAGAGGACCGGCGTCCCCCTGCTCACCGTGCAGCACCACCACGCGCACGTCGCGTCGCTGATGGCCGAACACGGACTGGTCGGGACGACGGTGCTCGGTGTCGCGTTCGACGGGACCGGGTACGGCTGCGACACCACCGTGTGGGGCGGCGAACTCCTCCTGGTCGGCCCGAACATCCTCGACTCGAGGCGGGTGGGTCACGTCCAGCCCTTCTCACTGCCGGGCGGTGATGCCGCCGTCCGGAATCCGGTGCGGGTGGCGCTGGCTCTGCTGCACGAGTGCGGGATCACCGACGTCGACGGGCTGCCGTGCGTGGAGGCGGTCCCCTCGGCGGAGCGCGCGGCCGTGGAGTCCCAACTTCTGTCGGGTCTCGGTTGCGTCAGGACGACGAGCGCGGGCCGCCTGTTCGACGGCGTAGCGTCGCTGCTCGGGGTGCGGCATCGGATCACCTACGAGGCGCAGGCGGCCGTCGAACTCGAGGCCCTCGCCCGGACCGCCCCGCACCCGGCTCCCCTGGCCATGGACGTGGAGAACGACCAGCTCGAGCTGCCTCTTCTGGTGTCCGGACTGGTTGCCGGTCTCCGCGACGGGACCCCGCCCGCGGCGCTCGCACTCGGCTTCCACCATGCCCTCGCCGCCGCGACCGCCGATCTCGTCGACCGGGCCGCCACCGCGACCGGCGCGTCGACGATCGGACTCACCGGAGGAGTCTTTCAAAACCGTTTATTCCTCGCACTGGTGAGAGCACACTGGGAGAGCAGCGGTTATCGAGTCCTCACCCACCACCGGGTGCCTCCCAACGACGGAGGACTCTCCCTCGGCCAGGCGGTGATCGGTGCCGCGGCAACCATGCGCGGACCGTGACGTCGGCAGCCCCCGACCGGCCGGTCCGGGACGGGAGCTAGTGAATGACCACCACCGCAGAGGCGGGCGGGCACCTTGTCGACACCGATCTGTCTGCGGATCTCGCTGCCGCAGCATTGTCACTCGCCCGCAGATTCCATGACGGCGCCACGCTCTGGGTGATCTCACCCCAGTGGGAACCGCACGCCCATCACGTCGCCGTCGAATTCGTCCATCCCGTGATCATGGGTAAACGGGCGCTGCCGTCGGTGGCCCTCGTCGAACCCGATCCGGTGGCGCAGGCCCGGGTGGCGAGCAGGCCCGGCGACATCCTGCTGGCCGTGGCGTCGGCGAACGAGCCCGCCGTGGTCGACGCGATGCGCCGCGCACCGGCGTGGGGTGCGATGACGCTGTGGATCGGGGCGGGCGCCCGACCTCCGGCCGGTGCGGCGAACCACATCCTCTGGGTCGACTCGGACGACCCGATGGTGCCGGCCACCGGGCGGTTCGTCCTCATGTATCACCTGCTGTGGGAACTCACCCACGTCTGCTTCGAGCACTCGGGACTGCTGAAGCCCGACGCCGAGGAGTGCGACGAGACGGTCTGCGTCACGTGCAGCGACGAGGGCCGTCTCGGTGAGGTGGTGATCGAGCCGGCCGAACCGCTCGGACCCGCCCTGGTCCGCACCGCTGCGGGCGAGGAGTGGGTGGACGTCAGCGTCCTCGGCGACGTTCAGCCGAACGACCTCGTCCTGGTGCATGCGGGTGCCGCGATCACCAGACTCGACGACGCCGGGCAGGAGACGAACCGATGACGACGCACGATTCGGAAAGCACCAGCTTCCTCTACCCGTTTATCGACTCGGAGGAAACCGACGCCCAGAGCCTCCTCGACGACCTCGCCGCCTCCGCGCGGGGGAAGGCCGCCGAGAGCGCGCGCCTGCAGAAGGAGTCCCTCGACGAGTACGGCGACGGCCTGACCGCGGCCGGCATCGACATGGCCGACAGATTCCGTCGCGGCGGCCGGCTCTACACGTTCGGCAACGGCGGCAGCTCCACCGACGCCGCCACGCTCGCGTCGCTGTTCAGCCGTCCCGCCCGCGGACGGCCGGTGGCGGCGTGGTCGCTCGCCGCCGATCAGGCCGTGGTGACGGCGCTCGGCAACGACGTGGGTTTCGATCTGATCTTCAAGCGACAGATCATCGCGCACGCCCGGGACCGGGACGTCGCGATCGCACTGTCGACGTCGGGCAACTCCGACGATCTGATGACCGCGCTCACCGAGGCGAAACAGCGGGGGCTGCTGACCATCGGATTCGCCGGGCACGAGGGCGGCCGGATGGCGGCGATGGCGTCCGCCGGCGAACTCGACTTCTGCTACACCGTCCACTCGCAGAGCATCCACCGGATCCAGGAGAGCCACGCGATGCTCGGGTACCGGCTGTGGTCGGTGGCCCAGGAACACATGGCGCGGCCCGCTCCCAACTCCGTGGAGGCTTCATGAGCACCACCGAACCGACAACCTCGGCGGAACGGGAAGACCGGGTCCTCGAGCGGATCGACAAGTTCCGGCAACGCCGGCCGCGGCTGCTGGACGAGGTGGTGACCCTCGCTCACGGTGCGGGCGGGAAGTCGTCGGCGGCCCTCGTCGACGCGGTGTTCGTCGAGGCGTTCCGCAACGAGGAACTCGAGCAACTCGGTGACGCGGCCGCGCTCACCATGCCGTCGGGTGAGCGGCTCGCGTTCTCCACCGACTCGTACGTGGTTCAGCCACTGCGTTTTCCCGGCGGTTCCATCGGGCATCTCGCGGTGCACGGGACGGTGAACGATCTCGCCGTGTCCGGTGCGCGCCCGCGGTGGTTGTCGGCGGCGTTCGTCATCGAGGAGGGTTTCCCGATCGCCGAACTGCGGGAGATCGTCGCCGACATGAGCGAGGCGGCCGTCCTGTCCGGAGTGCAGATCGTCACCGGCGACACCAAGGTCGTCGGCAAGGGCGCCGCCGACGGCGTCTACATCTCCACCGCCGGTGTCGGTGTCATCCCGGAGGGCAGGCGGCTGTCGGCGGATCTCGTGCGCGCCGGCGACAAGGTGCTGTTGTCGGGAACCATCGGCGCCCACGGCATGGCGGTCATGCTCGCCCGCGGTGACCTGGCGATCGAGGCCGACATCGCCTCCGACACGGCCCCGGTGAACTCGTTGGTGGAGACGCTGCTGGACGCGGCACCGTCGACGCGGTGGATGCGAGACGCCACCCGCGGCGGCGTCGGCACCGTGTGCAACGAACTCGCTCACGCCTGCCAGCTCGCCGTGATCGTGGACGAGCAGTCCCTGCCCATCGAGCCGCAGGTGCTGGGCGCCTGCGACATGCTCGGCATCGACCCGCTGTACGTCGCGAACGAGGGGAAGTTCGTCGCGATCGTCGCGTCGGACGAGGCGGATGCGGCCGTCGCGGCGATGCGATCCCACCCGAGGGGAGCCGATGCCACCGTGGTGGGCGAGATCCTGGCCGAACCGCCGGGCATCGTCGCACTGCGAACCTCGTTCGGCGGCAGCCGGATCGTCGACATGCTCGTCGGCGACCCGCTCCCCCGAATCTGCTGAAGAACAGCCCGAGAAGGAGAACCACGATGTGTCTGGGGATACCCGGTCAGGTGGTCGACATCGTCGACGCCGAACAGCATCTGGCCAAGGTGGACGTGAACGGCGTCCAGAGAACGATCAGTGTGCGACTGCTCGCCGAAGAAGGTCTCGTCGTC
This sequence comes from Rhodococcus sp. A14, assembly GCF_011603105.1. Taxonomy (NCBI): domain Bacteria; kingdom Bacillati; phylum Actinomycetota; class Actinomycetes; order Mycobacteriales; family Nocardiaceae; genus Rhodococcus; species Rhodococcus sp. A14. The sequence goes on from NZ_JAAOQS010000013.1 coordinate 5,787, forward strand.
GGTGACTGGGTGCTCGTGCACGTCGGTTTCGCGATGGCGAAGATCGACGAGATCGAGGCGCAGCTGACGTTGGATCAGGTGCAGAAGATGGGCGCCGACTACGTGAACGAGATCGACGCGTTCAACTCGTCCGAAATCGCGTGACTACAGCAAGAACGAGGTAACAGGGATGAAGTTCGTCGACGAATTCCGGGACCCGGCGGCGGCACGCGCCCTGGTCAAATCCATCACCGAACTGGCCCGTGGCGACGAGTTCAAATTCATGGAGGTGTGCGGCGGCCACACCCACACGATCTACCGGCACGGCATCGAGCATCTCCTGCCGGAATCGGTCGAACTGGTGCACGGACCGGGATGTCCGGTGTGCGTCATCCCCATGGGCCGCGTCGACGACGCCATGTGGCTGGCCGAACAGCCCGGCGTCATCTTCACGACGTTCGGCGACATGATGCGGGTGCCCGGATCCAAGGGCAACCTCATCGAGGCCAAGGCCCGTGGCGCGGACGTCCGCTTCGTGTATTCGCCGCTGGACGCGCTGAAGGTGGCACTCGACAATCCCGACCACCAGGTGGTGTTCTTCGCCGTCGGGTTCGAGACGACGGCACCGTCCACCGCGGTGACGTTGGTGCGCGCGCGGGCGCTGGGCGTGAAGAACTTCAGTGTGTTCTGCAACCACGTCACCATCGTTCCGCCGATCAAGGCGATCCTCGAGTCCCCCGACCTGCGGTTGTCGGGTTTCCTCGGTCCGGGCCACGTGTCCACCGTGGTGGGGCTGCGGCCGTACCGGTTCGTGTCCGAGGTATACGGCAAACCGATGGTGGTCGCGGGCTTCGAGCCACTCGACATCCTCGCGTCGGTGCACATGCTGCTCCAGCAGATCCGCGAGGGCCGCTGCGAGATCGAGAACCAGTACAAGCGCGTGGTGCGCGCGGAGGGCAACGTGCAGGCGCTGAAGCTGATGGCCGAAACGTTCGAATTACGCCCGCACTTCGAGTGGCGCGGGCTCGGGTTCATCTCTCAGAGCGCGCTCAAGGTCCACCGGAACTACGCGGAATTCGACGCCGAGGAGAAGTTCTCGATGCCGGGTGTGCGGGTGGCCGATCCGAAGGCGTGCCAGTGCGGTGAGGTTCTCAAAGGCGTCATCAAACCGTGGGAATGCAAGGTCTTCGGGACGGCCTGCACACCGGAGACGCCGATCGGCACGTGCATGGTGTCCCCCGAGGGCGCGTGTGCCGCGTACTACAACTTCGGCCGGCTCCACCGCGAGACGGCGCAATTGCTGGGTCAGCGAGGCTGACCGGTGATGCCGCGCGAACACAGGATGCCGTCCGGGCATCGAGTGTTCGCGCAGTATGCGCACGCCCCGAATGCCTTGGGCTACTGCGGCCCTCCCGGTTCGGAGCGACTGCAGGCGGTCGCGTGCGGTGCGGCGCCGGATACCGACGTGGTGGCGTTGGCGAAGCAGTTCAGCGGCGCCTGGCCGTACCAGGAGGTGATCGCCCGGCTCGCCGGAATACCGGACCCCTTGGACGAGAGAGTCGTTCGAGCCTACTGGACCTCGGACGAACTCTCCGACCGCGTCGACCGCGCCGAGTTCGGCGCGGCATTGCTCGCCCGCCTCGCGTCGCAGGCCGGCCACTACTGGAAACACCTCACCGAGGACCTGCTCGGGGAGGCGGCGCCCACCCACAACTTTCACGTGTTCGGCGTGTATCCGTGGTCGCGGCTGCTGGACACCGGAATGCCGCAGCCGCTGCAGGTTCTCGACTCGTGCCGCATCCGCTGGGGTGAGGTGGTCGGCATCGATCACGACCGGGCCGTCGTCCGGTCGCGTCGCCTGTCGTGGGACGGCACCCAGCTGTCCCTCGGGCCCGAACAGGACGACCCGGCCGACTACCGCGTGCCCGAAGGTGCTTTCGTCGCCGACCTCACCGTGGGTGACCGGGTGGCGGTGCACTGGGATTTCGTGTGCGACCGTCTCGATCCGGATCGGGTGGACCGGTTGCGCGGGCAGACGGAATGGCAACTTGCACAGACCAATCAGCGACTGCTTCGGCGAGCGACCCCGACCCCGACCTCACGGAAACGGACCGACACGAACGTTTCCCCGCTACCATGACTACAACTCACGGCCTGTGGCCGGATCGGAGCCGATATGAAGAAGATCCTGAACTCGTTGTCCGAAGAAGAGTTCGTGCTGATCCGCGAAACCAAGAAGGCGCAGATGGCCGACTTGGACGAGGACAAGCTGATCACACTGCACACCCGCATCCGCCGTGCCCGCAACAAGCACGTCAAGCTGTACCGCCAGGAAGGCGCAGTGAAGGTCGCGGACAAGGGCGCGCGCGGAGCCGGTAAAGCGGCCAACACGCGCAATGCCGACAAGGTGGAAGTCTTCGAGGCAGCACTCAGCAGGGTGAGCGGCCAATTGGCGACGGCGGCCCGCGCGAGCGCCCGCGAACTGAAAGACGAACGCCTCGCCCGCGCCCGCAGCGACTCCCCGTCCTTCAGCGAACTCGGCGACAGCAACGGCAAGGTCGGCTCGTCCGGCAAGGAACGCGCCGACGCCACCCGGAAATCATCCGGGCGCAAGAAGTTCGAAGCATCCACCATCGCCGCAGGCGCACGACGGCAAGCGAAGAAGGACAAGCGGTAAGGCCCCGTCGCCCGTCGTCAGACGCGCACCACGCGCATCCCCGCAGCTTCGAAAGACGCGGTCTCCCCGGTGTCTGCCGAGTCGTCGGTGACGATCGTGGTTCCCGGAGGGATCGGCGCCCACGCATGGAAGGGGCGCTGCCCGAGCTTCGCCGCGTGCGCGAGCACGTACACCTCATCGGCACGGGCGATCATGATCTCCTTGAGGCGCGTCTGCTCCAGCTCTGCTTCACAGATCCCCAGATCCGCGGTGACGGCGTCCGCGCCGAGAAACGCGCGATCGAACGTGACGCGTTGGAGCGTGGCCTCGGCCAACGGTCCGACGAACCCCTGACTGAGGTGGCGGAGTGTTCCGCCGATGCACTCGACCCGCACGGAGTCCGCGTCGGCCAGCGATTCGAGGGCGGTCAGACCGGCCGCGATGACGGTGATGTCGTCGATCTCGCGCAGAAACTCCCCCATCGCACCCACGGTGGTGCCGGCGTCGAGCAGGATGGTCTCGCCTGGCCGGACCTGGCTCGCGGCCCATTCCGCGATCGCCCGCTTCGCGTCGAATCCCTCGAGAGCGCGCTGGCGGAGTGACGATTCCTGCTGGGGGTCGAGCGCGATCGCGCCACCGTAGGTCCGGGCGATCAGACCCTGGGACGTGAGCTGACTCAGGTCCCGCCGGATGGTGGAGGCGGTGACACCGAACTGCGCCGACAGGTCGTCGACGCTGGCCAACCCGCTCGACCGGGCCAGTCGCACGATCTCGGATCGGCGTGCTTCCGACTCGCGAACCGCCATGTTTCGTCCCCCTACTTCACAACCGCTGTGCTGGTTGCCAATTCGGCAGCCTGACGAAGAGCTTCGACCATACTACCGGCCTCGGCAATACCCTTGCCTGCGATGTCGAAGGCGGTGCCGTGGTCGACGGACGTCCGGATGACGGGCAGTCCCACCGTGATGTTGACCCCCGCCTCGATGCCGAGGACCTTCACCGGTCCGTGCCCCTGGTCGTGGTACATCGCCACGATGAGGTCGTAGTCGCCGCGCCCCGCGAGGAAGAACGCGGTATCCGCCGGCAAGGGTCCGTGGACGTCGATACCGTCCGCCTTCAGCACCTCGACCGCGGGAATGATCTTCTGCTCCTCTTCCCCGTAGCCGAACAGCCCGTGCTCGCCGGCGTGCGGGTTGATGCCGCACACCCCGATCTTCGGCTCCGGGATACCGGAGCGCACCAGCGCGTCGTGCCCACGCCGGATCGTCCGCTCGACGAGCCCGGGTTCGATCTTCGCGACGGCGTCGAGCAGGCCGATGTGGGTGGTCACGTGGATCACCTTCAGCTTGGGCGTCGACAGCATCATGGACACCTCCTCCGTGCCGGTGAGGTGCGCGAGAAGTTCCGTGTGCCCCGGGAAGATGTGGCCGGCGGCGTGCAGCGCCTCCTTGTTGAGCGGGGCCGTGCAGATCGCCTGCACCTCCCCGCGTACCGCGAGTTCGCTGGCGACGCGGATGTACTCGTAGGCCGCGTGACCGGCGACCGAGGACAGTTCGCCCCACGGCAGGTCGTCGGGAAGGAGGTCGAGATCGATGACGTTGACGCGCCCGGGTACCGACTGCGCGTCCGCGACCGACTCGACGGTCACGATGTCGACGTCGATGCCGAGCACATTCGCCGCGAGACGAAGCCGCTTCGCGTCGCCGATGACGACCGGTGTGCACCAGGACCGGGTGGCCTCGTCCAGCAAGGCGGGAACGATCACCTCGGGGCCGATTCCGGCGCCGTCGCCCATGGTGACGGCGACGACGGGAAGGTTCGCGGTATCAGTTGACGCTGTCATGTGAGGTCCTCGCTGTGTGGGGGTGTGGGTGGGCGGCTGAGCGCCGCGCAGGTAGGCCGTGATCGCGGCGAGACTGGTCGCGTCGCCGAAGCTGCCGGGCCTCGTGACGACTCGCCGTCCGTCGGACGCCAGGGAGGCGACGGCGCCGTGGTGCACTTCGTGGACCGGCCGAAGCGACGTGATCCCCAGCGCGTCGACGACGGCGCGGGCCGTCTCACCGCCGGTGAGCACGAGGTCGGCTCGGCGGTCGTTCTGCAGGGCCGCGACCAGCCGTCCGAGCGCCGCCGACAACGCCCGGGCATTCGACGGCTCCACGTCGCCGGAGACCGTCACGACCGCAGGACCGTCGTCGAGAACGTGCCGCAGGGGTGTCGGGTCCACATCGCCGCGGAGAAGTTGCGACGCGTCGACCGGCACGTGCCGCACACCGTCGGCGACCAGCGACGCAACCTGTTGCACGGCAACGGGTTCTGCGGTCCCGACGACGATCAGGACGGATTCCGCCCGCCTGGTCGCTGTGGTGGGGACGTGTCGGAGCGGCAGCGTGCGGGCCACCGCCGCCGCGAGGGCGGAAGTCCCGACCAGTCGCACTCCGGGGATTGCCCGGCAGGCGTGGACGATCGAGTGGAGATCCTCGTCGGTCTCGACGTCGCAGATCGCGATGGCGCCGGCGGACACCGCGCGGGCGAGCGCCCGTTCGACACCGGGACCGCGGTGCACGCAATGCGTGGGACTGTCCGGAAAGAGTTCGGCTATCGACTCCGGCGGCGGCGTGGATTCCGCCGACCACACCCCGGCCCGGTGGAGCGGCGTCGCTCCGACGTGCACGACGCCGTGGCGAACGGTCCGGCCGAGCGCCGGCAGCCCTGCTGCGACGACCACCGGACCGGTGTCGGCGAGGATTCCCACCTCGGGCCCGATGTTTCCGCGGAGGAGTGAGTCGATCTTCTTCACCACGAGCGCATCGGACGGAACTCGGGCGAGCGCGTGCCGAACCGCGCGTGCCGCATCCTCCGGGCTCATCGACCGCGTATCGAGATCCGCGATGACGACTCCGCCCGGTTCATGCGTTTCGGCGGCGCCGAGAAGGAGCGATACGGGCGCACTCCGATCGAGGAACGCGCTCGCCACTTCGGCGGCACCGGACAGGTCGTCGGCGAAGACCGCGACGGTCGGATCGGATCCGATCGATTTCGGTCTCATGATGCCGCCTTCGCCCGGGAATCTGCGCGTTTCGTGCATTTCATGGTAGCAGTTTTGCGCGTTACGCGCAGACTGTTCACAGGGATGCTCCCGCGCACTGCACGATCGCCTGACCCGTGATGCTTCCGCCGTACGGTCCCAGGAGGAATCCGATCAGTCCTGCCACCTCGCCGGGGGCGATGAATCGACCGAGCGGCGGGACCCGCGGAGGCGTCGACGTGCGAGCCGGATCGTTCAGCATCGGAGTGTCCGTCGGACCGGGGGCAACCACGTTGACAGTGATCGCCCGGTCCACCAACTCCGCAGCCCAGGACCGCGACATTCCCACGAGTGCCGACTTGGTGGCGACGTACTGACTCTTGCCCGCCGCTCCGGACATCGTGCGGCTGCCGACCAGGACCACCCGGCCGCCGTTGCGCATCGACGGAGCGAGCGCATTGACGAGAACCTCCGCGGCTGCGACGTGAATCCGCCACATCTTCAGGCCATCGTCGACCTGCAGTTTCCCGAGAGGTGCTGAGGATTGCAGGCCGGCGGCGTGCACGACGGCGTCCACCGAACCGGCGGCGGCCGCGTGCTCCGAGAGTGCGTCGAGGTCGCCGAGATCGACGGCCGTCCAGGAGAATCGGTCGTCGTCGATGCCGGGGTCGCGTCGGCTGAATCCGGTGACCGACCATCCGTCGCCGAGAAGCTGCCGGGCGGTGGCGGCGCCGATGCCGGAGCTGACCCCGGTCACGACCGCACGCTTCGAGTCGCCGTGCGTCACGACCGGCCCCCGTCGGCGACCCAGGCCTGATCGAGCTCGACGTACTCGATCGCCTGCCGGAACCGGGTGAACGCGACGTGCAGGCGGCCGTCGTTCCCGGCGGTGATGCTGGGGTACGAGTACTCGCGGTTCAGCCCGTCACGAGAATTGTTGGACAGGCAGTACCCGTCGCCGATCTCGATGTCGCGGCGAACCGGCCACGTCCGGCCCCCGTCCTCGGACATCGCCAGCGTCATCGGGGCGCGGGGCGCACCCCAGAACGCGCTGCGACTGTCCCCGTCGTCGAGCGGCTCGAGCTCCGGGTCCGCCTGCTCGGGCACCCCGTCGGCGAGACCGTCGTCGTCGATCTCGTCGTACAGGGACGTCCGCCGCGCGGTGGCGTTCGCCGCGCTGGACTCGTTGAACACCAGGGCGAGACGGTCGCCCGGAAGCACGACGAACTGGATGGACGAGTTGTTGTTGGGAAGCTCGGTGGCCTCCGGCTCGGTCCAGGTATCGCCGTCGTCCGTCGAGACGCTGCGGTAGATCGAGTCCGCCCAGCGGCTGCGATAGAGGGCCACGAGGGTGCCGCCGGCGAGGCGGCCGATGTTCATGTGCACGCAGCCGACGCTGCCCGGCACAGTCACCTCGCGCCAGGAGTCGCCGTGATCGTCGGAGATCATCACGCTGCTGTAGTCGCGATCGCCCACCCACTTGCGGCCCTCGATGCGGACGCAGTGGAACACGGGGAGCAGGAGCCGCCCGGTCGGGAGTGCGACCACCGGCTGTCGCACGAACACACCCCCGGCGTCGGTCTCCGGCAGCAGCGTGTGCGCCTCGCCCCACGTTCGGCCGCCGTCGGCGGAGATGCGCCGCATGACCCGTGCGGTGTCCTGGTTGCCGGCGTGCTGGGACGTCCACAGGAGCCACACGGTTTCCGTATTCGTCACGTGGAGAACAGGATTCTGTTCCGAACGAGTCGGGTCGTCGGACAGCTGCACCGGCTCCGACCACGCGTCTGCATCCGGGGCGAGCCGGGAGAACCAGACGCTGATGTCCGGCACGCCCTCCTGGGTGCCCGCGAACCACACGCATCCGAGGGATCCGTCCGGCAGGACGGTGAGATTCGCCGCGTGGTTCTGCACCTGCGGTGCGGGAAGCAGGGCGTCGCGTCGACCCGCCTCGACGTCACGGACGACGCCGTCTGTGGATCGGGTATCGGTTGCGGGACTCGGTGTGGTCATCTGCGTCTCCAGTGCGTGGATAGGGGCGGGCGAGTTCTCGGTGCGGCGGTCACGTCACGTCTAGGCACGCAGCGCCGCGACACTGAGGTCATAGGAGTTCGTGGGGCGCAGCGCGACACCGTCGATCCGTGAGCGGCGCGCGAGAACCGCTTTCGGAACGAACGCCCACAGGCACGGGCACGTGTCCCAGATCTGGCGCTGCGCGTCCGCGAGGAGTTCGGCGCGCCGGACGGCGTCGGCCTCCTCCGAGGCCTGGGTGATGGTCCGGGTGATCTCGGGAAAGATGTACCCGTGGTAGGTATCCCGGGTCTCTTCCTTCTCCGCGGTGCCGGCGTACATGCCCTGCATGATGGTGAGGGCCAGACCGGTCGGGCTCGGGAAGCCGTTGCCCAGCACGTCCCAGTCGCCGACCTTGCCCTGCCGCCACTGCGAGATGTCGCCACCGGGTTCGAACTGCTGGAGAGTGGTTCGCACGCCGACCGCGGACAGCATCTGCAGCACCGACTCCATGATGTCGGTGTCGGCCGCGAACTCGCCTGTCTCCCAGATGATCTTCAACTCCAGATCCCGGATCCCGAGAGCGTCGAGTTCGCCGCGGGCGCGGGCGGGGTCGTAGCTGTACTCACCGGTCTCGACGGCACCGTCGAGAGTGAGGGGAATGACGCCGCGCGACTGGGTGGCGGAGCCCTGCAGAACCTGGTCGACGAGGGCGCGCCCGTCGATCGCATACGTCAGCGCCCTGCGCACCCGCGCGTCGGCCAGCGGGTGCCCCTGGGGTTTCCGGAAATTGAAGAAGAGCTGATTGAGCCGGACACCGTCGATCCGATCGATCGCCACACCCGACAGTCCGGCGAGCTGGTCGGCCGCATCCGGGGTGATGCTGTCGATCACGTCGACCTCCCCACTCCGCAACGTCACGACGCGGTTCGACTCGTCCGGAACGAAGCGGACGCGCACCGATTCGATCTGTGCCGGTGTTCCCCAGTAGTTCTCGTTGCGAACCAGGGTGTAGTTTCCGGTGCCGCGATCGCTCTCCGTCACGAGGTACGGTCCGGATCCCACCCCGGACTGCAGTTCCTCCGGCACGTTCGCGGCCGCCGGGGTGATGAGGATGTTCGACATGAGGTAGTCGAGGACCGGGACGGGTCGCTGGGTGTTCAGGGTGAAGCTGGTGTCGTCGATCTGCTCGACCGTGGGCCATTCGGGAAAGAACCCCCCGACGAAGGAGCCGTCGACCTGGCTGTACATCTGGAGGGCTGTCGCGACGTCCCGAACCTGCACCGGGGTGCCGTCCGAGTACCGGATGCCGGGACGCAGGTGCACGAACCACTGGGTGGGTGCGACGAGTTCGAACCGGTCGGCCAGCACCAGCTGGGGGCGCAGGTCCCGGTCGATCTCGGTGAGGGCCTGCCGCACTCCCCGCTGCACCGTCAGCGCGGCATCGAATTGGTTCAGCTTGTTGTCGAGGCTCACGAGCGAGCGGTTGAGGGCCAGGCTCACGGTCTTCGGTCCGGGCGTTCCGGTCGGCGTCGCACATCCCGCCGCGGATCCGAGCGTGAGGCCGGCTCCGAGCAGGAGACCCGACCTGAGCAGCGTTCTCCTCGAAAAGCGCTGTTCGAAAAGAGAATTGGTCATCATCGACCTCTCGGGACTATGGGTATGGGGCGCAGCGATCAGGCACGGCGCGAGGTGGTTGCCCACCAGGCGATGTGATCGCCGGCACATCCGAACTCTACTCAGAGTTGCTTGAGATGCGCAAGATGGCGGCAAGACTTGCGCACAACGCGCATTAGTGCGATTGTGAGCTGAGTTACAAATGAAGCTGCTGTACCCGACACGCCGCGGTGTCGACACCTCCATCGCCGGCGTTATCGAAAGGTCGACGATGACCCCTCACGCAGACACCGAACGGCCGGTGACCTCATGACGCAGCACGCCGCCGACACGGCATTTGCAGCCCAGCCCACCGGCTCGGCATCACCGGCTCCCCGCCGGACCCCGACCTCCCGTGTCCCGAGGGTGCTGACGGCGGCCATGCCCCGCTACGTCGCAAAACGGCTCGCACAGAGCGCGCTGGCCGTCTTCCTGACACTGACCACCGTGTTCGTCCTCATCCGGATGGCGCCCGGCGATCCCGCCTACTCGATGGCCGGACCGCTGGCCAGCACCGAGGACCTCGCCCGCATCAGGGCGGACATGGGTCTCGACCAGTCCGTGTTCACCCAGTACCTGCTGTATCTCCGCGGCCTTCTCCACCTCGATCTCGGCACCTCGTATTCGTTCCAGGCACCCGCCTTCGACGTCGTCCTCGCTCGGCTGCCGTACACGATCACCCTGTCCGTCGCGGCGATCGTGCTCACCACACTGGTGGCCATCCCGCTCGGAGTGTGGATGGCGCGCCGCGCCGACACGAGGCGCGAACTCGGCGCCAACGTCGTCACGATCGCCGGTCAGTCCATGCCCGACTTCTGGACCGGACTGATGCTCATCACCGTGTTCGCGGTGCTGATCCCGATTTTTCCCGCGGCCGGATTCACCACCTGGTCCAGCCTGGTGCTGCCCACCGTGACCGTGGCCGTGCTGCAGATCGCCCTGATCTCCCGCATGGTCCGCCGCGAGATGGTCGGCGCGTTCGCCTCGCCGTACATGACCGTGGCCCGGTCGCGGGGCGTCCCGGAGCGCGAACTCATCTGGCGGTACGCCCTGCGGAATTCCGCGATCCCGGTGCTGACCGCTCTCGGTACCCGGTTCGCCTCGATGCTCAACGGCGTCGTCGTGGTCGAGGTCGTCTTCGCGTGGCCCGGCGTGGGATCGCTGGTCGTGCGTGCACTCGAGACGAGGGACTACCCCCTCATCCAGGCCACCGTCCTGGTGACCGCGGTTCTCGCCGTCCTCGTCCAGCTCCTCGTCGACCTCTGCTATCCGCTCCTCGACCCGCGCGTCCGACTCGGAAAGGGAACGACGAAATGACCACCGTCATCGATCCCCCGGCGCAGGAGCGGCCGAGCGCCGTGACCACCCGGGACATCGCCCGGGCCGGTGCCACCCGGCGCGCCCGCGACAGCCGCGTGAAGATCTGGGTGGGCACCGTCTGCGCCCTCGCCGTCATCATGCCCGTCGCACTGGCGCAACTGCTTCCTCTGCCCTCTCCGGACGCCACCGACCTCGCCCAGCGGCGCCTGCCACCGCTGACGGACGGTCACCTCTTCGGGACCGACCAACTCGGCCGGGACCTCCTGTCCCGCGTCCTCTACGGCGGACAGGTGTCGCTGACGATCGGAATTCTCGCGGTCGTCGTCTCCGGACTGATCGGCCTGTGCCTCGGCGCACTCGCCGGCTACCTCGGCGGCTGGACGGACACGGTCGTGAGCAGGCTGCTCGAGGCCCAGCTGTCGCTGCCGCTCCTCATGATGCTGCTGCTCGTCGTCGCCCTGTTCGGCCCGTCGATCCCGGTCATCACGTTCGTCATCGCGATCGCCCAGTGGCCGGAGATCGCCCGGCTGACCCGCTCACTCGTCCTCGTCGAACGCGAGAAGCCGTACGTGGCGGCCTCCCGGGTACTCGGACTCGGACGCACCGCCATCCTGTTGCGCCACGTGATCCCCAACATCATCAAGCAGGCATCCCTCGTCGTCCTGCTGCTGCTCGCGCAGGCCGTCCTCCTCGAGAGCGCACTGAGCTACCTCGGCGCAGGACCGCAACGCCCATTCGCCACCTGGGGCCGGATCATCTCCGACGGCCAGGACTACATCACCACCTCGTGGTGGCTCGTAACCCTCCCCGGCCTCGTCATCGTGCTGCTCGTGATCGGCGTGAACCTGCTCGGCGACGGGCTCCGCGACCGCCCGGCACGGTCGCCCGGGAAGCGCCGCGGGCTCCTGCACCGATTCTCGTTGCGGAAGGAAGAGGTCTGACATGGGGAATCTCCTCAGAGTCGACGAACTGCAGATCGAACTCATCACCGCCCGGGGCGTCATCCGCGCAGTCGACGGCGTGTCCTTCTGCATCGACGCCGGCGAAACCGTGACCATCATCGGTGAGTCGGGGTCGGGTAAATCGACCACCGCGATGGGCATCCTCGGCCTGCTGCCCGACGACCTCGCCGTCCTCTCGGGCGCGGTCCGGTTCAAGGACTGCGACATCCTCGGACAGAAGAAGGCTCTCGCGAAGGTCCGGGGACGGCACATCGCGCTGATCCCGCAGGATCCGATGACGGCACTGAGCCCCGTGCACACCGTCGGGTCCCAGCTGCGGGAGGCGGTGCGCCACAGCGGCATCACCGGAAAGGCGAAGGAAACCGCGCGGGCCGTGGAACTGCTCGAGCAGGTGCGGATCCAGAATCCGGCGGGACAACTCGGGAAGTACCCCCACCAGCTGTCCGGCGGCATGCTGCAGCGTGTACTGATCGCCTGCTCGCTCGCGTCGGGTCCCGAACTGATCGTCGCCGACGAACCCACCAGCGCCCTCGACGTGACCGTGCAGGCGAGCATCCTCGACCTGCTGCTCGAACTGCAGGAGCGCACGGGCGTCGGACTGCTCGTCATCACCCACGACCTCGGCGTCGCCCGGTTGATGTCGGACCGCATCTACGTCATGAAGGACGGCCGGTTCGTCGAGAACGGCGGGGCCGAAGACCTCGTCCTCCATCCTCGCAGCGCGTACACCAAGAAGCTGCTCGACGCCGTGCCACGGCTCGGCGACTACACCACGACCGTAGGAGCATCGACATGAGCGCACCGCTGCTGTCCGTCGAAGATCTCGTCGTCGAATACCCGGTCCCCGACGGTGTGTTCCGCGCGGTCGACACCGTCAGCTTCTCCGTGGACAAGGGGGCGACGCTCGCCGTCGTCGGCGAGTCCGGGTGCGGGAAATCGACCATCGCGAAGGCGATCGTCCGACTCCTCACACCCACGTCCGGCCGCATCCTCGTGGACGGTGCCGACATCGCGCAATTGTCGGAGAAGGCACTGCGGCCCTTCCGGTCCCGCGTGCAGATGGTCTTCCAGGACCCGTACGGATCGCTGGACCCGCACTTGACCGCCGTCGACATCGTCGGCGAACCGCTCCGCCTCCAAGGCGTCCGGAGCAAGTCCGAACGGGCGCGCAGGGCGGCGGCGCTGATCGATCAGGTCGGCCTGCCCACCACGGCGCTCCACCGTCGACCCGCCGAGTTCTCCGGCGGTCAGCGGCAACGCATCGGTATCGCCCGGGCTCTGGCGAGCGGACCGGAACTCCTCGTGTGCGACGAGGCCACCAGCGCGCTCGACGTGTCGGTGCAGGCTCAGGTGCTCGACCTCCTCCGCGAGATCCAGCACGACACCGGTCTGACCTACGTCTTCATTTCCCACAACCTCGGCGTCGTCCGCGAGATCAGCGACACCGTGATCGTCATGTCGCGCGGACGGGTGGTCGAAAGCGGTTTCACCACCGATGTTCTCGAACGTCCCGCCGAGCCGTACACCCAGGCGCTCCGCGCCGCCGCGCTCGATCCCACCACCATGGTCGGGATCAAACCCCGTCACATCGTCTCGCGCCCGCCCGGCGCAACCGAGGTTCCCCGAACCGTATCCCGAGGAGTAGCTTGATGCCCGAACTCGACCTGACCTCACTCGTTCTCGGCACGATGACCTTCGGCGACACCGTCGACTTCGACGGTGCCGCCGCTATGGTCGACGCCGCGCTCGACGCCGGCATCACCCATGTCGACACCGCCAACGGCTACGCCGGCGGAGAGTCCGAACGCATCCTCGCCCGACTGCTGGGCACGCGTCGCGACCGTGTCACCCTCGCCACCAAGGCGGGAATGCCCCACCCCGACGCGGGCGACAACTCTCCGCTGTCTCCCGCGGGCCTCCGCGCGAGCGTCGAGGCGAGCCTGAAGCGACTGGACACCGACTACGTCGACCTGTTCTATCTCCATCAGCCCGACCGAGCCACACCTCTAGCCGACACTCTCTCCACCGTCGCCGATCTCGTGTCGGAGGGCAAGATCCGCGCCCTCGGTGTCTCCAACTTCGCGGCCTGGCAGATCGCGGAACTGAACCACACGGCCGACGCCGTCGGCGCACCCCGCCCGATCGTGGCCCAGCAGCTGTACAACCTCCTGGCCCGGCGGATCGAGGAGGAGTACGTCGAATTCGCCTCGGTCACCGGACTGATCACGATGGTCTACAACCCACTCGGCGGCGGTCTCCTCACCGGACGGCACTCGTTCGACGCCCAGCCGGCCGATGGGCGCTTCGGCGATTCGCGGTTGGCGCAGATGTACAAGGAGCGGTACTGGAACACCGCGATCTTCGATGCGATCACGCAGTTGTCCGTGATCGCCGACAAGGCCGGCATCCCGCTCACCGAACTGGCTCTGCGCTGGCTCGTGTCCAAGCCTGCGGCGGGCCCGATCCTCCTCGGTGGATCCAAGGTGGCACACCTGCAGTCGAACATCGCCGCTGTCGCGAAGGGCACACTCGACGACGAACTGATCGACGCGTGCGACGAAGTGGGCAGCGCCCTGCGCGGACCCATGCCCAACTACAACCGCTAGGAGGCATCGCCCTGATGAGCGCCCAGGAATTCGCCGCCCGACTCCGCGGCCGGGAACGGATCGTCGGCTATTGGTCCGTGATCGACAGCCCGGTGTCGACGGAATGGCTCGCCCACGTCGGCTGGGATTACATCGCCCTCGACCTCCAGCACGGCCTGATCGGATACTCCGGCATGGTCGCGGGGCTCACCGCCATCGACGCCTCAGGCTCCACGGTCGGCATGATCCGGGTCGAGTCGAACGATCCGACACCGATCGGCCGGGCACTCGACGCCGGCGCGGCGGGCGTGATCGTTCCGCTGGTGAACACCGCCGAGGAAGCGGCCCGGGCCGTTGCGGCCGCGACATACCCGCCTGCCGGCGTTCGCTCGTACGGGCCGATGCGCTCCCAACTGCGGATCGGCCCGAACCCGGCGGACGCCAACCGCCACACGGTCGTCGTCGTGATGATCGAGACACCGCAAGGACTGGCGAACGTGGAAGAGATCTGCGCCGTCCCCGGACTCGACGGGGTCTACGTCGGGCCGTCCGATCTGCGCCTCGCCGTGGGTGGTGCGCACCCGAACGACCCGAGCGTGGACGACGAGTTCGAGGCGGCCCTGGTCCGCGTCCGTGAGGCTGCCGCGGCGTCAGGCATCGCGGCGGGCATCCACACCCCCGACGGTGCGGTGGCGGCTCGCCGACTCGCGGAGGGATACACGTTCGCGACCGTCGCGTCCGACCTCACCCATCTCAAAGCCGCCTCTGCCGCGCATCTCAAAGCCGCGACCGGGGAATGACAGGCGCTCCGCGCCCGTGCGCCTTTTTGGTTGTTCGCGCTACCAAAAAGGTGCACGGGCGGCGAAGCCGCCTGATTCTGAATTCCTTGCCCAAGGAAGAGATGCAACAAAGGATCGAATCATGCCTGACATCATCGAGTTGATTTTCGACGACCACGAGTGGTTCCGACGACAGTTCGCCGCACTGGACGAACTGAAGGCTCGCCGCCGGGTGGACATCACTGCCGTAGAGGCGGTGTGGACCCCGTTGGCGAAACGCCTGGATCTGCATGCCGCGGCCGAAGAGGAAATCTTCTATCCCCAACTTCTCCGCGTCAGGGAGGAGGACGCGGAGGAGGAAACCCTCGACGCGATCGGGGACCACAACGACATCCGCGACGGCGTCCGTGCGGCGGCGGGGTATCCGATCCTCTCCGAGGAGTGGTGGGCGGCTGTCGGCCGAACGCGCCGGGCCAACGATGAGCACATGGCCGAGGAGGAACGCGAGGGGCTGGCAGATTTCCGGACCGCCCCGGCAGAACTTCGCGAATCGCTCGGGCGACGCTTCGCCGAGTACTTCCTCGTTCACCGTTCCACGAGGGATGCGGACACCTCGGACAAGGATCCGCAGGAGTACGTCCGGGAGGTCGAAGAGGGGCTCGACGAGGACAGCAGCGCGGGATCGCTTCGGATCGGAAGCTTGAAGGGCCGGTAACGACGCACTCCCCCACATCACAGACCGCGCGGTCTGTGTTCTATAGTTCGGCGGTCCGCGGCATCGGGCCGACCGGTTCTGTGGGGAGATGGGGTTGTGGCGCGAGTTTCCCGTCCGATGCCCGATGCGCTTCCCCCGATGTCATTCGAGCGGAGCGTGCCGCGCAGGTACGTCCATCGCCAATCCGTGGCCGAGGTCTTCCTCACCGACTGTGTGTCGCTGCCGGGGCCGGATCGGTTCGTGGTCGCCGCGCAGTGGCCCCGCCTGCACGGGTTCTACCGCGCCCGGGGCGGGAGCTACGACACGATGCTGCTGGCGGAAACGCTCCGGCAGACCGCGATCTACCTGGGGCACACCCGCTTCTCCGTTCCGCTGCCGAACCGGTTCGTCATGCAGCACCTCCGGGTGCAGGCGGTGCCCGGCGCGCTCGAGGTGGGCGCGGCGGCCGCCGAAGTGATCGTCGAGGTCACCGTGTCCGAGCACGTGCACCGCGGCGGGGCGCTGTCCGCATTCCGCGTGGACCTGCGGTTCCGGCTCGGCGGACAGGACGTCGGCACTGCAACGGGTCACGCGGCAGTGTTTCCTCCGGCCGCGTACTCACGGGCCCGGTGGGGTGAGCGCGGACCGCGGTCGATCGGGGCGTCGTGGTGTCCCGCGCCCGTTCCGGCGGGGCTGGTCGGTCACGTCGACGACGCGCACGTGGTCCTGGGTTCACGGCGTTCCGAGAACGAGTGGGAGTTGCGGATCGACGACACGCACCCCGTGCTGTTCGACCATCCGTGTGATCACATTCCCGGGATGCTGCTGCTCGAGGCATTCCGGCAGGCCTCCTGCGCCCGGCTCGGCGTGCCGGAAGCGCACCTCGTTTCGCTGGGCGCCACGTTCCACCGTTTCGCCGAACTCGACGAGCGGGCCACGATCCGCCTGGACGTGGTGGACGACGGCGCGCTGTCGATCCGCGGATCGTTGGTGCAGGGCGGAGTGGCGGTCGTGCAAGGGACCGCGGCGCTGGCCCCTACCGCGGTGAGCGCATGCGCGCGCTAGTCGGCGTCGTCGGGTGTCCAGCGGGCCCGGCGGATTCGGGCGATGTCCTGATGCCGGGTCGCGGGCATGATCCCGGGGAGCAGGAACCCCCACATGTCGTCGACACGTTGTTCGAGGTCCGTGCGCTGCGTCAGCACCTGGGAGACGGTCTGGACGCCGGTGAAGGCGCCGATGACGAACCGCGCCAACCTCGGCGGGTCGATGTCCGGGAGGAGATCTCCCTGCTCGACGGCCCGCGTGGCGAGCATCTCGCAACTGTTGATCCAGTCGAGATAGGGGTCGGCGGGCCCCTGGTCGTCGGCACTGAGTTCGAGGGTGATCCGGATACCGGCCCGCACGATCGGATCGTTCACGATCTGCCGGGCCATCTCGTGACAGAGCATCACGATCTGCTCGATCGCCGAAACCTGCTCGCGGCCGATCGCCTCGACGGACGCGATGGAGATCCGGTGTTGCTCGCCGATGATGAATCGCGCCAGATCCTCTTTGGAGCGGAAATGGAAGTACAAGGCCCCCTTCGTGATTCCGGCATTCTCGACGATGTTGCCGAGTCTGGCTCCTTCGAACCCCGACTTCTCGAACATCTCCGCCGCCCCGCGGACGATCTGCTGTCGGGTCGCCGCAGCACGCGCCTGCTGAACCACGTTCACACCTTTCCCTGCCGCACGAGAGAAGAACGATGACGATGAAAGCACGGACTACGCGCCCATTGCCCGGAGAGACGGTACCAGCGTCGACCGCGACCGACCGCGGTCGAACACGTTCCACGCCGGTCCGTGTCGCGGTGGTGGGAGCCACGGGCTTCATCGGATCGGCCACCGTGACGGCACTGGCGTCGGCCGGGATCCCCTGCACCGCGGTCGCACGCGCACCTTCACGCTCGGACCTTCCGGGCGTGCTGTCCGCCCGGGCGGACCTGACCGACCCGGCGAGCCTCGAAACGGCACTCACCGGCGTCGATGTCGTGATCCATGCCGCCTCCTACACCGGCACCGACCCGGCGCACTGCGCCGCCGTCAACGTCGAGGGCACCGAAAATCTGCTTGCCGCCGCGGCCCGGAACGGCATCGGCCGGGTGATCTACGTCAGCACCATCGGCGTGTACGGGTCCGGTCCGCACAGCGGAATCGGTGAGTTCGACGCCACGCCCGCACCCGTCTCGACGCTGAGCGCGAGCAGGCTGGCCGCCGAACACCGTGTCCTCGAGCGGGGTGGTTGCGTCGTCCGTCCCACCTTCGTCCACGGCCCCGGCGACCGCTGGTTCGTTCCCGGCCTCATCCGGATCCTCGAGGCATTGGAGGCCTGGGTCGACGAGGGTCGATCCCGGATCTCGATCATCGCAGTGCACGACCTCGCCCGGCTCCTCGCCGCCCTCGCAACGCAGCCTCCTGCACGCCCCGGCGACGTGTTCCATGCCTGCCACCCCGACCCGGTGACCGTCCGCGAACTCGGGGAGGCACTCGCGAACGCGGGCCGTCTCCGGCTGCCGGCCACGAGTCTCACCTTCGACGAAGCGACGACCGCCGGCGCCCGGCACGGCCTCACCGACCGACACCTCGATCTGATCGGCCGCGACCACTGGTACGACCCCGCCCGCCTCTGGACCGCCACGGGTTCGACCGTCGGCCACGGCCCCCTGGACCACCTCCCGGTGTGACGGGGTCCGTTCGCTTACAGGCGGAAGTCCGTCGATGCCCGCTCGACGAGTTCCGGAGCCAGCCGCTCGGACGTCACCTCGGCGCCGCCCAGCAGTTCGACGAGTTTCTGGACGCTGCGCCGGCCCATTGCGTGCATCGGTGACCGGATCGTCGTCAGGGCGACGGTGATCTCGGCGGACAGCGGAATGTCGTTGTAGCCGATCACCGCGACGTCCCGGCCCACTTCGCGTCCCGCGTCGCGCAGGGCGCCGTACGCACCGATCGCCGCGAAGTCGTTGGTTGCGAAGATCGCCGTCAGGCCGGGCTCGCGGGCGAGCAGTTCCACTGCGCCGAGACGTCCGCCTGCCGCGTCGAATCCGGTGTAGACGATGTTCGCCTCGGGCACGGGACATCCTGCCGACGCGAAGGTTTCGGCGAATCCGCCGGATCGGTCGACGGTGGTGCTGGCGAACGGTAGACCGGCGATGACGCCCACCCGCTCGTGGCCGCGGTCGAGGAGGTGTCGGGCGGCGAGGGCGCCACCTGTTCGATCGTCGCAGGTCACCGACGGGTACTCGCCCGAGCGTCGGGAGACGAGCACGAACGGTGTTCCCCGTTCGGCGACGCTGTCGAGGAAGCGGTGGTCCATGTGCGCGTCACCGAAGATGAGTCCGTCCACTCGCCGGGCGAGGAGCATGTCGGTGCGTGCGGACTGATTGTCCGGATCGTCGAGGGAGTTCGTGACGAACGTGGACAGGCCGGCCTCCTCGGCCGCTTCCTCGATCCCCTCGTACACGGTGGCGAGCACGTAGTCGGACAGCCTGGGGACGAGGACGCCGATGAGGTTGCTGCGGTTGGTGCGCAAACTCGCGGCGTGCGGGTTCGGCCGGTAGCCGAGACTGTCCGCTAGCGCGCGGATGCGTTCGGTGGTGGCGGCCGACGCGGCGCGTACTCCGGGTTCGGTGGTTCCGTTCAGCACACGCGACACCGTCGAGACATGGACGCCCAGCTCGTCGGCGATCAGGCGCAGCGTGGCGCGCGGCTTCTTCGGATTCCCCACGATGTCGATCCTTCCACGTCGTGTAAACGCTGTGAAACGTATCCCGGGCCCTCTTGACACGTGGCCGCCGTCACGATTCTAATGAACCCAAACGTTTGAGCCAAACGTTTGCGCAACCCGAAGGGAAGTCATGAGCAAGGTTGTCGTGCTGGGCACGGGCGGGACCATCGCGTCCCGGAACGACCCGGCCGGAAAGGCCGTGGCCTCCGATCACGTGTCGGCGTTACTGGACGCCGCGGGCACGTCCGCTCCGGCGGACGTCGAGATCGAGGGCCGCGACATACTCACCACGGGTAGCTACCTGCTGACACCGGCCGATCAACTCGTCATCGTGCGCGAAATCGTGGCCGCACTCCGCGACCCGTCCGTGTCCGGCGTGGTGGTCACGCACGGAACGGACACGATGGAGGAGACCGCGTACCTGCACGATCTCCTCCACGGCGATCCGCGTCCGGTCGTGTTCACCGGTGCGCAGATCACGGCGGGCGAGCCGGACTCCGACGGGCCGCGCAACCTGCGGGACGCGATCACCGTTGCCGCCGACCACCGCGCCCACGACCTCGGCACGACGATCGCGTTCGCCGGCCGGCTGTTCACGGCCGCGGGGACGCGCAAGAGACACACCACCGCACTGGACGCGTTCGACAACGGCGCGACCGGACCCCTCGGCCGGATCGTCGACGGAGTCCTGACGCTCTTCGCCAGACCGGTTCGTCCCCAGCCTCTTCCGATACCGGACGCGCTCCCCCGGGTCGACATCGTGGCCGTGCACCCAGGCGCCGACCGGGCCCTGCTCGACGCCGCCGTCGACGCGGGTTCCCGGGGAATCGTGCTGGAGGCGACGGGGATCGGCAACGCGAACAAGACGTTCGTGGACGGAGCCCGCGACTGCGTCGCGGCCGGAATCCCGGTGGTCGTGGCCACGCGCGTCGCTGACGGAGACATCGTTCCCCGCTACGGAAACGGTGGCGGCGCCGACCTCGCCGAGGTCGGCGCGCTCACTGCCGGTCTCCTGCGGCCGGCGCAGGCCCGGGTTCTGCTCGCCGCGGCAGTCGCCGTGTCCTCCCCCTCGGACGTCGCCGACCTCGTCCGCACCCATACCCACCCCACCGTGGTGCCGCACGCCACGGCGAACCAGACCGACAAGTAGGAGAGGTACGCATGTCCAAGAAGATCTACGTCAACTTCGGAGTCGACGTCGACGCCGTCGCAGGATGGCTCGGCTCGTACGGCGGAGAAGACTCCCCCGGCGACATCTCCCGCGGCATGTTCGCCGGTGAGGTGGGCGTGCCTCGCCTGGTGAAGATGTTCGACAAGTACGACATCACCACCTCCTGGTTCGTGCCCGGCCACTCCATCGAAACGTTCCCCCGCGAAATCGAGCAGGTCGTCGCGGCCGGGCACGAGATCGGCATCCACGGATACAGCCACGAGAACCCGATCGCGATGACGCGCCAGCAGGAAACCGACATCCTCGATCGCAGTATCGAACTGATCGAATCGTTCACCGGCAGCAAGCCCACCGGATACACGGCGCCGTGGTGGGAATTCTCCAAGGTCACCAACGAACTGCTCATCGAGCGTGGCGTCAAGTACGACCACTCCCTCATGCACAACGACTTCACGCCGTACTACGTGCGCGTCGGCGATTCCTGGTCGAAGATCGACTACAGCCAGCCGGCCGAGACGTGGATGAAGCCGCTCGTGCGCGGCCAGGAGACCGATCTGGTGGAGATCCCAGCCAACTGGCTGCTCGACGATCTCCCGCCGCAGATGTTCATCAAGTCCAGCCCCAACAGCCACGGCTTCGTCAGCCCGCGGCACCTCGAGGAGATGTGGCGGGACCAGTTCGACTGGGTCTACCGCGAGATGGACTACGCGATCTTCCCCGTAACGATTCACCCCGACGTGTCGGGCCGGCCGCAGTCGCTGCTGATGCTCGAACGCCTCATCGAGTACATCAACCAACACGACGGCGTCGAGTGGGTGACGTTCGACCACATGGTGAACGACTTCAAGGAACGCTTCCCGCGTCAGAGCTGATCCACCGAAAGGCGGTGGGGTGCAGGCCCGCACTCCCACCGCCGCCCCCAGCATCCGACATCATCAGTCCCGGAAGGACACCCATGAGCCAGACAGCCGAGGGAATCCCAGTATCGCAAACCGGCGGTCCCACCAAGCAACTCCCCCGCTTCAGCATCCGCGAAACCCGTAAGTCCACGATCATCGCCTTCCTCGCCTGGACGGTCGCGGTGTACGACTTCATCCTGTTCGGAACCCTGCTCCCCCGGGTCAAGGAGGACTTCGGCTGGAGTTCCTCGCATGCGCTGCTCATCTCCACGTTCGTGAGCATCGGGACGGCGATCGTCGTGCTCGGCGTCGGCCCGCTCGTCGACCGGCTCGGGCGACGCAAGGGCATGATGATCACCGTCGGCGGCACGGCACTGTCCTCCGCCGCGACAGCCGCCTCGGGCGGTGCGTTCAGCCTCGTCGCCGCGAAGTCCATCGGCGGCATGGGACTGTCCGAACAGGCCGTGAACGCCACGTATCTCAACGAGATCTACGCGGTCTCCGAGAGTGACGCCGTGCGCAAGCACCGCGGGTTCATCTATTCGTTCGTCCAGACCGGATGGCCCCTCGGCGCACTCCTTGCCGCCGGATTCGTCGCCCTGATGGGTTCGATCGTGGGACCCGACGACTGGCGCATCGTCTTTCTCGTCGCCACCCTCCCCGCCCTGATCATCGCGTTCGTCTGCGCACGGCTGAAGGAGTCGCCGCAGTTCGATCTCCAGGATCGGATTCGCCGGCTGCGCAAGGCCGGGAAGCCCGACGAGGCCCGGGTCCTGGCCGAGGAGTACGGTATCGAGCACTCCGAATCGAGCTCGCTCGCCCGGATCTTCCACGGCGCCAACCGTCGCAACACGATCGTCCTGTCGCTCGCGTGGATGGTCAACTGGTTCGGCATCCAGACGTTCAGTGTGCTGGGCACGACGGTCCTCGAGGACGGCAAGGGCTTCTCGGGCAACTTCACGCTGCTGCTCGTCGTGTTCGCCAACGTCGTCGGCATCTTCGGGTACCTCTTCCACGGCTGGGCGGGAGACCGATTCGGACGCCGCAACGCGATCGTGGGCGGCTGGATGGTCGGCGGAATCCTGTTCGCACTCATGCTGCTCGGGCCGTCGTCCGCGGCATTCGTCCTGCCCACCTACATGTTCGGCCTGTTCTTCCTCCTCGGTCCGTACTCGGCGATGAACTTCTTCATGGCCGAGTGCTACACCACCGATTGCCGCGCCACCGGTGCCACGTTCATCGGCGCCATGAGCCAACCGGGCGCGATCATCGGCGGCTTCCTCCTCACCGCCATGGTGTCGGCCAACGTGGGATTCGGTACCGCGGCGTTCTGGGTCGGCGCTCTCGGCACCTTCGCGTCCGGCCTCGTGATGCTGTTCGCCAAGAAGGTCGCGATCACCGCCGGATAGCGGTGTACCACGCACTACGACAGGAACTTTCATGCACAATCCGTACGACAATCTGAAGGACCGGGTCGCCGTCGTCACCGGCGCGGCCAGCGGCATCGGCCGCGAGACCGCGGTCGCGTTGGCCGAGGTGGGTGTCCGGGTGGTCATCGGCACCTTCCCCGGCGACCCCCACGACCCGAAAGAGACGCTGCGTCGCGTCGAGAGCGTCGGCGGCGACGGCGTGATCCACGACGTCGACGTGCGGTCCACCAGCGAGGTCGAGGCGTTCACCGACCGGGCACTGACGGAATGGGGGCGGCTCGACTTCGCCGTCGCGAACGCCGGTGTCCTACGCAAGAACGCGATCGCCGAACTCGACGACGCCGCCTGGTCCGACATGCTGCAGGTCGATCTCACCGGTGTGATGCGGACCCTGCGCGCCGCCGCCACCCGCATCGACGGGCCGGGCTCGCTGATCTCCATCTCCTCGATCGCGGGCGGCGTCTACGGGTGGGGCGAGCACGCGCACTACTCGGCCGCCAAGGCCGGCGTGCTCGGACTCAGCCGCGCCCTCGCCGTCGAACTCGCGCCGCGCGGGATCCGCTCCAACGCCATCGTTCCGGGACTGATCGAGACTCCGCAGTCGTCCGATCCGGTCAATTCACTCGGCCCCGACGGTCTGGTGGCGGCCGGGGCGAAGATTCCGTGGGGACGTGTCGGGACGGCCGCCGAGATCGCAACCGTCATCCGGTTCCTCGTCAGCGACGACTCACGCTATCTCACCGGGCAGTCCATCGTCGTCGACGGCGGCCTCACCACCAAGATGCAGGACTAGGAGAACGATCATGGGAGTTCTGGACGGTAGACGGGCGCTGGTCGCGGGCGGAGCCAGCGGTATCGGCCGCGCGATCGCCGAGGCGTATCTCGCCGAGGGCGCAGACGTGGTGATCGCCGACGTCGACGAAGCGGCGGCGCAGCTGACGGCGAAAGAACTCGGGGCCGCGGCCGCCGTCCGAGTCGACGTCGCGAACGAGGAGTCGGTGCGCGCGGCCTACGCAGGCGCCGTCGAAGCACTCGGACGCGTGGACGTGCTCGTCAACTCCGCGGGGATCCTCGAGGAATCCGAGCTCGCCGACATGTCACTCGACATGTGGCGCCGCACGATCGACATCGACCTGACCGGGATGTTCCTGATGTGCCGGGCTGCTGTTCCGGCGATGGTGGCCGCGGGTGAGGGACGCATCGTCAACATCGCGTCGCAACTCGGGATCAAGGGCGGGGTGGGACTCGCGCACTACGCGGCCGCGAAAGCCGGGGCGATCGCGCTCACCAAATCGCTGGCACTCGAAGTGTCGCGGCACAACGTCCTGGTCAACGCCATCGCGCCGGGTCCGATCGAGACCCCGCTCGTCGACGGCATCACCGAGGACTGGAAGGTCGCCAAGCGGGCGGAACTGCCCCTGGGCCGATTCGGACTACCCCGGGAGGTGGCACCCACCGCCGTGCTCCTCGCGTCCGACCCCGGCGGGAACCTGTACGTGGGCCAGACCCTCGGCCCGAATAGCGGGGACGTGATGCCCTGATGTGTGGCGGATGCCCGGGAGCGAAGGCGGGCGACTGGCTGAGCCCGGTCATCCGCACACACACTCAGCGGGAGGCGGTGGCCAGGCTCGTCGGGTCGGCCGCGGCGCGGGTCCGCTCCACCCCTAGCGGCTGGACCGTGGCCTCGCCCACCGGGCGGACGATCGTCGCGGCGACGATGACCGAACTGTGGTCGGGCCTGCTGGCGTGCGGGCAACCCGAGCCCGCGTGGGAAGGCGTGCGTCTGCCCGAGTCGTTCGACGAGCCGGAGCCGCTCCCCGACCGGCGGACACCCCTGTCGGTAACCGCCGACACGCGTGCCCTGGCCCGGCAGCAGGTCGAGCAACATCTCGCCGCGCCCCACTGCTTCCACGTGCGAGTCGCCGAGGTGCACGACGGCACGGGAACATCCACCGCGGTCCTCGAATTCGACTCCGCCACCCGCGGCGCGATCGTGCTGTCCGGCATGCTGGCCCACGGCCACGGAGACGGACGCGGCCTGGATGCCCGCATCGCGCTGGCCGACTCGGTGGTCACCCTCCAGACCTGGGACGGGCACGGGCTCGGATTCTCCGTCGAGCGGAACGTCCAGTCTTCGTCCGCCGTCCGCGAGCGGGGTGTATACCCGGAGAGAGGATGATGTCCCCCACCTGACGGAGTGTCGAGATGGCCCTTCTCGCCGAGATCGTCGTGGACACCGAAGGCGACAGCCGGGTAGTGGTCCTGTATCCCGTGATGTGGCTGTTCATCGCGGTCCTGGTCACGTTCGTCGTCACCCGGACCATCACCCGCCGTATCCGGGCGCGATCGGGAGCGGCGCCCACGGACGACGGCGCGGAGTCGGGGGGCGGTCTGATCAACGACATCACCGTCGGCGGTGTGCACCTGCATCACCAGGTTTTCGGGATCCTGTTCATGACGCTGGCCGGGCTGGCATTGATCGCCACCACCCCGGAGGGCACCGCGCTCAACGTCTTCGCCGCCCTCTTCGGCGTCGGCCTCGCGCTCACGTTCGACGAGTTCGCGCTGTGGGTGCACCTCGACGACGTGTACTGGAGCACGTCCGGCCGGAAGTCGGTGGACGCGATCTTCTGCGCGCTCATGATCACCGGTCTGATGATCGGGGGCGCCGAACTCGTGACCGGCCGGATCGGCACCCCGGAGTGGTGGTCGTCGATCGGCTATCTGGCCATCTCCCTCGCCATCTCGGTGATCTGCCTGCTCAAGGGCAAGTTCGTCACGGGGATCGTGGGGATCGTGTTCCAGCCGGTGGCGATCATCGGCGCCATCCGCCTGGCCAAGCCCGACTCGTGGTGGGCGATGCGCCGCTACCCGAACAAACCGCGCCGGATGGCGCGCGCCCAGTCGCGATTCGGCGAGCGCTACCACGCCCGCTGGAACCGGGCGCGCGACTTCGTCGCCGGACCACCGGATGTCCGTGAGGCGGGTATACGGTGATCTGCGCCGTCAGTCTTCGTCGGCCGTCCGCGACCGCCCCATCATCTCCAGCCCGGCCATCGCCTTCTCGGCGCCCGCCTCGTCCACCTTCTCCATGGCGAACCCCATGTGGATGACGATCCAGTCGCCCGGTTCCAGGCTGACGTCCTCGGGCAGCATGCCGACGTTCACCTTGCGCTGTTCGCCGACGACGTCGACGAGCGCGAGCTGGTTGCCGTAGCCCTCCAGCATGCGCACCACCTGACCGGGAATACCGAGACACATGATTCAGCCCTCCGTCGTGTCCGGTTGCAGCGTTGCCGCGGACTCGGACTCCAGCAGTTGATCCACGATCTCGAACACCGTGTCGACGGCCGGGTCGACGGCGGCCTGGACCCGCGGTGAGAGCCCGATTCCCTCGGCGGTGTTCTCCACCTGGCAGCCGAGGACCACGGTTCGCGGCAGGGTTCCGCCGAGCGCGCGCAGACTCGCGAACACCGCCCCCGGATCCATGCTGTGCGCGTCCAGCGGCGCCGCCGCGGCGGTATCCGAACCCACCTCGAATGCCCTCAACGCCCCGGGCTCACCGCGGCCGGGCACCGCGTCCACCAGCAGGAGAGCGCCCCACCCGTCCAGCAGCTCGTAGGCCAGATGCGTTCCGCGAATGCCGAAATCGACAGCGCGGACTCCCGGCGGCAGCGACCTCCTCGCGACCGCGCGCAGCACCTCGGGACCGAAACCGTCGTCGCCGAAGAAGATGTTGCCCACACCGGCAACCAGAACCCGCCTGCCCACCGTCACGTGCGACTCACATTTTCCGGATACGCAGATATCGTCTGATGTCGGGAATCGCGATGACGGCGACCGCAACGCCCGCGACCACGACCAACGCCAGAGCCGCGGTGGTCATCTCTCCGAGAATCTTCATGGCTGTCCATCCTTTCCGGTGTCTGCCGAGACCGGCTCCACCTCGTCCGGGGCGAAGTACAGATACCGCCCGTACCACTCGTGCAACTCCGACGCAGGGTCGTCCACCAGCACGACGCCGACGTGGGTGCCACCGTCGACGTCGGCGTGCACGGTCACCACGCGAGCCAACTGTCCCGCGAAGAACAGGTCCTGGGCGTCGGCGCGCCGCGACGGGTGGATCCGCACGACGGTGCCCTTCGCCACCCGGACGCCGTTCACGACCACGCCGTCGACGTCGGGACGTACGGCGGTGTCGGCGTCCGGATCCCACCACGGCATGTCGTCGGTCAGTTCCGGGACGAGACCCATGTCGGGGAGGTTCGGGTCCGGGAGGTTCGGATCCGGGAGGTTCGGATCCGGGAGGTGCGGGTCCGGGACGTGCGGATCTCGGAGGATGCCGTGCATCTGGGCGAGCGTCGCCGGCGACATCTGGTCGCACCGATCGATGATCTGGGCGGCGAGCGGGTCGGTGGCGCGGGCCTGCCGCTTCTCCTCCTCGGTGAGGGTCATGACCCGGAGTGTGAGGATCTCGTCGATCTCGGTGGCGTCGAACAGTGCCCCGTCGCTCTGCTCGGCCACCTCGGGGTGGTCGTACAGGATGATCGGCGACACCAGGACGAGGTCCGTCTCCCCCGGCAAGCCGGCCAGCACGGGGTAGCACCGTTCGTGCGCGCAGGTGCCCGCGAGTTGCTCCGCCTCCGCGGGGGGTTCGAGGAGTGAGACGAACTCGGTGTTCTCGGCCGCCAGGATCAGGTGGGCGCCGATCAGCGACTGCCGGATCGCCGAATCCTTGCCCCAGACTCCCGCGTCCCGCGGTTCGGTGTCCCAGCCGGCGACGTCCGGCGCGGTGGTCACGTTCTCGACCGACACCCGCACCCGGGTCAACCCGTCGACGCTGTCGCTGCCCACCGTCACGACCGCGTGTGCGGGCCACCGGGTGCGCACCACGCGGCCGGCGAGGGATCCGTCCTCGCCCCGCAGTTCCTCCACCTCCGTGCCGCCGTCGATGTGGACGCCGAGGCGGCGTTCGCCCGGCCACTCCGCGGGGTGCAGGATGCCGAGATCGAATTCGCGCTCCACCGCCTCGTCCCAGCTGAGCCAGCTCACACCCGCGACGGTCAGTTCGTCGACGGGAACGAATTCCGCCGAGTCAGCGACCGCGCGTTCGATGCTGCGCACCTGGAGTTGCAGGAATCGGAGCGTGACGTTCACCCCCGCTCCGGTGCCGGCCCGCATCAGGGTCTGACAGGACATCCGCGGTTCCTCGCCGACCCCCGACTCCGCCGCACCCGACGGTCCGAGGACGCCGAACTGCCACCGCGACTGGTTCTTCGACGAACTCGCACGATACGGATACAGCAGATAACCCTCGTACAGGACCGCGTCGGCCACGGCACGTACTCGCTGCAGGGACGCCGGGGAGATCATGCGATCACCTCCCCGGCTCCCTGCAGCAGGTCCGAAATGGCGACGTCCAGTCCGATCAGACCGTGCGCCGCCTTGTAGCGCGCCAGCGCGGCGAGGGTGTCGTGGTCGAGGCGCACCCACCCCGTGTTCGGGTAGTGCGCCTGAACCAGTTCGCGCCACACCGCCACCGGCAGGTCGTAGGTCGACTCGCGATCCCACGGGATCCGTTCCACCCCGAAACCGGCGACCCCGCGGGTGAAGACCGTTCCGCTGAACAGGAACACCAGCGGCACCGTCGACCCGGCCTCGTCCAGGGCGTGCAGATACTTCGAGGCCGTGACCTCGAAGTCGTACGTGCACGGCAGCGGCAACTCCACCACACTCGACCCGGTGAACCCCTGGGCCACGGTGCTGGTCTGCATCCACTGGAAGGGTTTGAGCGTGGCCGTCCACCGCTCGCGGGGCCCGAACAGATCGAGGAGGCCCTCCGCCTCGCCGTCCGTGTAGCGGCGGCGTTGCGGGTCGATGCGGACCTGGCACCGGACGGCCATCGCGTGCACGGCGGCACCGCTCGACTCCGTCACCTCCACTCGCGCAGTAAGATTCGGCGCAACCGCGAACGGTTCCGGAAACACGTCCTCCACGTGGAACGACAACTCGGTCACGTCGGCTCCTTCGCGACGCGACTGCGCGCACGCACCGTCTCGAAGAACGTGTCGATGACCCGGCGAGCATCCTGGCCACCGTCGAACCCCCGCCACACCTGCCGCAACTCGCCCACCAGCTGATAGCAGGCGTCGATGGGGACGAGGTAGCACTCGGGGTCGCCGCCGCCGTGCTCGGGGACCCGCAGCAGCAACGCTTCCGTGTCGGCGGACAGCCGGCCGAGCGCCGGGTTGGCCGCGAGAACGCCGTCCCAGGCGTCGAGTGGCAGCTCCGATTCGGTGGCACCTGCCGGACCGGGATAGAACGCGACGGTCTTGGCCAGCAGCGAGTTCCGGAACACGAAGGCGAGCCCGACGGGGATCTCCAGTTCGTCCCAGCGACCCGGTGCGAGTTCGAAGTCGGGAAACGACAGGTAGCGTTCCGGGACGGCCCGGAAACGCAGTTCAGCGCTCTCGTCGGTGAACAGCAGGTAGCACCCGCGGCACACGCACATCAGTTGCCGGTCCTGGACGTTCACGACGTGCTGATGGGCGTCGGCGATCGGCACGGCGCACATGTCGCACCGTTCGCCGACCACCGGTTTGGGTCGCTCGGACGCGATGCGCTGCAGGATGCGCAGCCCGTTCCCCGACGGGCTCATCACGCCACCTCCGCGGCGGGCACCGCGACGGAGACGACGCCGTCACGCACGAGGACCGGAAGCGGCGACAGCGTTTCGGCGTCCGCGTCACTGTCCAGACGGAGTCCTGCCCGGCGCGGGTCGAAGTGCGCCCGGCACGACGGACAGCGCAGCACCGCGTCCCCCACCTGCCCGCCCGCCTTTCGTTGCAGGGTGGCCCCGGCCAGCGAGTTGGTGCAGGCGGCGCAGCGGTCGCGGTAGGCGAACAACTGCTCCCCGATCCGGCACACCAGAATCGGGAGCCCTGCGACGGCGAACCCGGCCACCTCCCCGGGCGCGAGGTCCTCGAGTTCGGGCACCGAGATCCACGTCCCGGTGCCACTCGACCCGTCCGTTCCGTTCGGATGAACATGGGAGAACAGCGATTCCGCGGCAATCAGCCCGGAGCCGGCCGCGGGGGTGGCACCCACCACCTCGATGTCCACGGTCTCCGGTGCCGCCGCCAGCACGGCGTCCTTGACGGCGAGTTCCAACGTCACCGCCGAGGACGGGCAGCTCTGACAACTGCCGGTCAGCCGAAGCCGCACCACACCGTTCACCACACCGAGCAGTTCGACGTCACCGCCGTGGGATCCCAGATAGGGGCGCACACTGTCGAGTGCGGTGGCGACCCTCGTCTCGACGTCGTGCGGATGGAGCCCGTTCACCAGCAGCAGGCTCGCGACGAGTTCGTCGGCGGCCAGCCGTTCGACGAGGTCGTCGTCGCGGTCACCGATGATCTCGAGGACGCGCTGCAACCCGGCGCCGTAGAGTTCGACCACCTCGCGGACCAGTTGCTCGGCGCGATCACGTGCCACCGAGCCACCTGTCGAACTCGCGTCCAACAGGCTGTCGATCCTCTCGCCGGCTGTCCGCCACCGATCGGGGTCGTCTCCTACTTCGTCACTCCCCCACGTCTCCGATCCGCCACTCTCCATGCGTACCCCGTCACTCGCCGGTCACGGACTGGGTGGGAGAATGCAGCTTCTCCAGCGTCTTTCCCTCACCGAGATACATGTGCACACCGCAGGGCAGGCAGGGATCGAAACTGCGGACGGTCCGCATGATGTCGATGCCCTTGAAATGCTCCCGGTCGTTCTCCTCGAAGATCGGCTGACCCTGCACCGCATCCTCGTACGGCCCCGGCGTACCGAAGCTGTCGCGGGGGTTGGCGTTCCACGGCGTCGGCGGATACGGGTGGTAGTTCGCGATCTTGCCGTCGCGAATCACCATGTGGTGCGACAGGACTCCGCGCACCGCCTCCGTGAAGCCGCAGCCGATTCCCTCGTCGGGGACCTCGAACTTCTCCCACGTCTTCGTGTGCCCGGCCCGGATCTCGGCGAGCGCCTTCTCCGCGAAGTGCAGCGCACACGCCGCCGCGTACGCCTGGAAGTAGGTCCGCGCCCGGTCACGCTCGATCGTGTTGCTGCCGTACTGCGGGATCTTCCACTCGAACTCGACCGGGCCCTTCAGCGCGGTCTTCGGCAGGTTGATCTTCACGCTGTGACCGGTCGACTGCACGTACCCGATGTCGACGAGGCCGGCGAGGGCGGTACTCCAGAGCCGGGCCAGCGGCCCGCCGCCGGTGTCCAGCGCGAGGTGATCGGTGCCGTCGAACCACCGCGGCGACATCACCCAGCTGTACTTGTCCTCCATGTCGCGTTTCTGCGGGTGCGGGTTGGTGTGCTGGTTCCACGGATGCCTGCGGTCGACCGGATTCCCGAGCGGATCGTTCTTCACGAACATCTCCTGGTCGGTCCAGTCGTCGTAATACGAACTGCCCAGCAGGATTCGGATGCCCAGATTGATGTCGACGAGGGACGTCGTGATCAGTTTGCCGTCCACCACGATGCCGGGCGTCACGAACATGGCCCGTCCCCACTTCTCCATGTCCTTGTAGGAGAAGTTGCACACCGCGGGATCCTGGAAGGACCCCCAGCAGCCGAGGAGAGTCCGGCGCAGGCCGACCTTCTCGTAGCCGGGCATGGCCTCGTAGAAGAAGTCGAACAGGTCGTCGTGCATGGGGACGACCTTCTTCATGAACTCCACGTAGCGCATCAGACGCGTCGTGTAGTCGGTCATCAACTGGATCGTCGCGACCGTGCCCACACCACCCGGATACAGGGTGGACGGATGGACGTGCCGACCTTCCATCAGGCAGAACATCTCTCGCGTCCACCGGCTGACCTGCAACGCCTCCCGATAGAACTCACCGGTGAACGGGTTGAGCGAACGCATGATGTCGGCGATGGTCTTGTAGCCGTGCTCACCGGCATGCGGCGCCTCGGTCTTCTCGGCCTGCGCGAGCACCCCGGGATTGGTCTCGGAGACCATCTTCTCGCAGAAGTCCACACCGACGAGGTTCTCCTGAAAGATGTTGTGGTCGAACATGTATTCCGCGGCCTCGCCGAGGTTGACGATCCACTCGCCGATGTGCGGCGGCTGCACGCCGTAGGCCATGTTCTGGGTATAACACGAACACGTCGCGTGGTTGTCACCACAGATACCGCAGATGCGGCTCGTGATGAAGTGGGCGTCGCGCGGGTCCTTACCCTTCATGAAGATCGAATAGCCGCGGAAGATCGACGAGGTGCTGTGGCACTCCACGACTTCCTTCTGCTTGAAGTCGATCTTCGTGTAGATGCCCAGGCTGCCCACGATGCGCGTGATCGGATCCCACGCCATCTCGACCAGGCCGTCGGATTCCGACTTGTGCGAAGGTTCCGGAATGATCGTTGTCATCGACGTACCTCTCAGTGTTCGAGGCCGGCGGACTACCGCCCGAGACCCCGAGCGGGACTACCAGGTGCGTGTGGCGCCCGTGGTCAGTTTCGTACCGCGACTGCGCCAGTGCGGCTCTTTGTCCAAGGTGGTCTTGGTGATCTTGCGGAGACTCCGAATGGCGGATCCGTACAGTCCGGACGCCGCGGCGGAGATCTTGCCGCCCGGGGGTTCGTCCATGAACGGCATGAACTTGTCCGGGAAGCCAGGCATCGTGCACCCGATGCAGATACCGCCCACATTCGGGCACCCACCGACACCGTTGATCCAGCCCCGCTTCGGGACGTTGCACTTGACGACGGGGCCCCAGCACCCCAGCTTCACGATGCACTTGGGCGAGCCGTACTCGGTGGCGAAATCACCCTGCTCGTAGTAGCCGGCGCGGTCGCAGCCCTCGTGCACCGTGGCACCGAACAGCCATTGCGGGCGCAAAGCGTCGTCGAGCGGGATCATGGGCGCCTGCTCGGTGGCCATGTAGAGGAGATACGTCAGCGTCTCCGACAGATTGTCCGGTTGGATCGGGCAGCCGGGAACGCAGACGATCGGGATGCCCGCCTTCGACTTCCAATCCCAGCCGAGATAGTCGGGAACGCCCATCGCACCGGTCGGATTACCCGCCATCGCGTGAATACCGCCGTACGTGGCGCACGTCCCGGCCGCGACGATCGCCGTCGCCTTCGGAGCGAGACGATCGAGCCATTCGCTCGTCGTCACCGGCTGACCGGTCTCGGGATTGTTGCCGAAACCGCACCAGTAACCCTCGTCGTGAAGTTGCTCGTTCGGTATGGAACCCTCCACCACCAGGACGAAAGGTTCGAGCTCGCCGCGATCCGCCTTCCAGAACCACTCCAGGAAGTCGTCGGCGCCGCCCTCGGGGCCGTTCTCGAAGTCGATCAGCGGCCAGTGAACGGCCACTTTGGGCAGGCCCGGCAGGGCTCCCAGAGCAATCTCCTCGACACTGGGCTGCGTCGCAGCCGTCAAGGCCACCGAATCGCCGTCGCAACTGAGTCCCGCATTGATCCACAGCACGTGAATCAGGGTGTCCTCGGCGTTGATTGCTTCCTGTGTCGGCATATCAGGTCGCTTTCCGGAGTGAACACAACTCCTGTCGCCACCGGAGTCGACCGTCGGCCCACCTGTGTGGCGCTGATATTTATTTAGCTCCGCCGCCGAGCGGATGTCAACGGTCCTCGGCGCGTCGCACCGCGCGGCTCCACCCGGTCGTGTAGGAGCGTCATTGCTTCGCAATCCAGTCGTACCACTGCGCAATGCCCTGGCCCGTCGTCGCCGACAACGTGATCATCTGCAGGTC
This sequence comes from Rhodococcus sp. A14, assembly GCF_011603105.1. Taxonomy (NCBI): domain Bacteria; kingdom Bacillati; phylum Actinomycetota; class Actinomycetes; order Mycobacteriales; family Nocardiaceae; genus Rhodococcus; species Rhodococcus sp. A14. Next base: position 39,481 of record NZ_JAAOQS010000013.1, read on the forward strand.
GGGGTTCACGGACCGGGCGTATTTCGTGCAGAGATCGACGTCGAAGTCCACGTACGGCAACAGGTCCGCCTTGTTCACGATCACCAGGTTCGCCGCCGCGAACATGTGCGGGTACTTGAGCGGCTTGTCCGTCCCCTCGGTCACCGAGATCACCACCACCCTGCTCTTCTCACCGAGATCGAACAGTGCCGGACAGACGAGGTTCCCCACGTTCTCGATGAACAGCAGCGAGTTCGGCTCGGGGTCGAGAGCGGTCAGCGCGTCCCACATCATCTCGGCGTCGAGATGGCACCCGGCGCCCGTGTTCACCTGCACCACAGCACATCCCGTCGCCTTGATTCGGTTGGCATCGAGCATCGTCTCCTGATCACCCTCCACCACCGAGACGCGCCGCTGCCCACCGATGTCGGCGATGGTGCGTTCGAGCAGCGTCGTCTTCCCCGACCCCGGCGAACTCATCACGTTCAGCGCGAGCACCCCACGTCCGGCCAGCCAGCCCCGGTTGCGCTCCGCCGTGAGGTCGTTCTTCGCCAGCACCTTCTGTTCGAGGGTCACCGTCTCGGTCGCGTGCTCGTGGGGGTGTTCGTGAGTGTGCGGGTGCTCGTGGTCGTGCGAATGATCGTGGTCGTGCGGGTGCTCGTGGTCGTGCGGGTGCTCATGGGGCACCGTGATCCTGGTTCCGGTCTCGTCTCCGCATCCACAGGTGGCACACATTTGCGTCAGCTCACTTCCATCGAGAGGATTCGTAGTTCCCGACCCGACGTGACCTCCACGTCCGCACTTCCGCACGGGCACAGCAACACCAGGTCCGTGAGCGCGAAATCCTCGCCGCACTCACGGCAGTGCGCCCCGCCCGGGGTGTGGTCGATGTCGAGACGGGCACCGTGCGCGACGGTCCCTTCGGTGACCAGTTCGAAACAGAACTGCATCGAATCGGCGACCACGGCCGTCAACGCCCCCACCTGTACGCGCACACTGTGGACCGTCCGTCCCGCGGCGGTCTCGCAGACGGCGTCGACGACGCTCTGGGTGATTGCCAACTCGTGCATCACGGCCCCGTTCAGGACTCGTCACCTGTGGATTCGAGCGTAGCGCTTCCCGCCCGTGAGTACTTATTAACCGCGGGCGGTTAATAAGTACTCACGGCAGACGTAGTCTGAGGATCCGCCATCCACTACAGGGAGGGCGCATGGACGCCTGGACCATCCGAGACTTCGAACCGGAGGATCTCGAGGCTGTCGTGCGCATGGACAGCAGTTCCACCACCACGGACCAACTGCCCCTGTTCGCGCTCTCGGACGTGGTCGGGAGTCTGTTGAACCGTCACCCCGCGGTCGTCGCGACGAGGGACGGGCACATCATCGGGACGGCGGTCGCTCGCGTCGACGAGGACCGCGCCTGGGTCATGCGGATCTCCCTCGATCCCGAATGGCGTGGGCAGGGGCTCGGCAGCGCCCTGTTGTCGCAGCTCGAGCACCGGCTCCTCGCCAGAGGAGTGCGACGGGTGACCGCCCTCCTCCCCGAAGGGGAGACCGGTGCGACGGCGCTGACCAATTCCGGATTCACGGCCCGCACGGGAGTCACGTACTACGAGAAGCTCGGAACGGTGTCGCCCCGCACGGCCGGGCTTCTGGCGACGCTCGGCGGTGCGGTACCGCCCGCCGGACTGTGGAAACAGGTCGCCGGCATGACCCGGGAGAAATCGCTGATCGAACGCAAGATCGTGCTCCCACTGTCACGGCCGGCGCTGGCCGCCGACCACGGGGTGGCAGCACCCCGCGCGGTGGTGCTGTTCGGGCCGCCGGGAACCGGGAAGACGACGTTCGCGCGTGCCATCGCCAGCCGGCTCGGCTGGCCGTTCGTCGAACTGTTCCCGTCGCGGCTCGCGGCCGCCGAGAGCGGTCTCGCCGCCGGCCTCGGGGAGGCGTTCACGTCGATGGGCGAACTCGAGCACGTCGTCGTCTTCATCGACGAGGTGGAGGAGGTGGCGGCGCGGCGCCGGCCCGGGTCGCAGTCCGTCGGGGTGGTGAACGAACTGCTGAAGTCGATCGTCAACTTCCGCGAACGCGGCGGGCGGCTACTGGTATGCGCCACCAATTCCGTTCGAGCACTGGATGATGCGTTCCTTCGACACGGACGTTTCGACTACGTGCTGCCGATCGGCGCGCCGGACGCGGAGGCCAGACACGCCCTGTGGGAGCGGTACCTCGGCAACGAGCAGGTCGACGTGTCCGCCCTCGTCGCCGCGACCGAGGGCTACACGCCCGCCGATGTCGCGCACGCGGCACGGACCGTGGCGCAGGCGACCTTCGAGTGCAGCGTCGACTCGGGTGGACGCTGCCATGCCGGCACCCAGGACTATCTGGACGTGATCGGCACGGTGCGTCCCACCCTCACCGCCGAGATGATGCGGGCGTTCACGGAGGACATCGCCGGTCATGCCCGCACCTGACCTGTGAGTACTTGTTAACCGCCCGCGGTTAACAAGTACTCACAGGCGTTCGATGATGGTGGCGTTGGCTGTGCCGCCGCCCTCGCAGATGGTCTGCAGACCGTAGCGGCCGCCGGTGCGCTCGAGTTCGTTGAGGAGTGTGGCCATCAGCTTCGTGCCGGTCGCGCCGAGCGGGTGGCCGAGGGCGATCGCGCCGCCGTTGACATTGACCTTCGCCGGATCGGCCCCGATCTCCTTGATCCACGCGAGGACGACCGGTGCGAAGGCCTCGTTGATCTCGACCAGGTCGATGTCGTCGATGCTCAGACCCGTCTTCTCCAGCGCGTAGCGCGTGGCCGGGATCGGCGCGCTGAGCATGAAGATCGGGTCGGCGCCGCGGGCGCTGAGGTGGTGGATGCGGGCCCGGGGGGTCAGGCCGTACCTCTCGACTGCTTCCGGTGAGGCCAGCAGCACCGCGCTCGCGCCGTCGGAGATCTGGCTCGCGACCGCGGCGGTGAGTCGTCCCCCGTCGGTGAGGGTCTTCAGGGCGGCCATCTTCTCGAGGCTGGTCTCGCGGGGCCCCTCGTCCGTCGTCACGTCACCGAACGGGACGATCTCGCGGTCGAAGCGACCCTCGGCGATGGCCGTCCGCGCCCGCTCGTGGCTCTGCAGCGCCCAGCGCTCGAGTTCGTCGCGGCTGATGTCCCACTTGTCCGCGATCAGTTCGGCGCCGTTGAACTGCGACACTTCCTGGTCGCCGTAGCGTTCCGTCCAGCCCGTCGATCCGCCGAAGGGGGTGTCGAATCCGTACTGCTGACCGACCACCATCGCCGAGGCGATCGGGATCTGGCTCATGTTCTGCACCCCGCCGGCGACGATCAGGTCGGCGGTGCCGCTCAGGATCGCCTGCGCACCGAAGTGCACGGCCTGCTGACTGGACCCGCACTGCCGGTCGACGGTGACCCCTGGGACTTCTTCCGGGTAGCCGGCGGCCAGCCACGCGGTGCGGGCGATGTTGCCGGCCTGCCCGCCGATCGCGTCGACGCAACCGAAGACGACGTCGTCGACACCGGCCGGGTCGATGCCCGTGCGCTCGACGAGGGCCTTGATGACGTGCGCACCCAGGTCGGCCGGGTGCACGCCGGACAGGCCGCCGTTCTTCTTGCCGATCGGTGTGCGAACGGCGTCGACGATGTAGGCCTCGGTCATGTGAAACTCCTAGTCAGTTACGGGGACTCGCAAGTCCGTCGAGGACGATCGAGAGGTATTGCTTGGCGACGGTGTCGACCGTGACCGAGCCGCCGGGCCGGTACCAGCGGACGGCGACCCAGGCGGTGTCGCGGAGGAATCGGAAGGCGAGCTCGACGTCGATGTCGGACCGGAAGCTGCCGTCCTTCACACCCGCCTCGAGCACACCCATCCACAGCTCGCGGAATTCGGTGTTCAGTTCGGACAGGTACGCGAAGCGCTCGTTGGCGACGAGGTGCTTCACCTCGTCCTGGTAGATCGCGACCGCGGAATGCGACGCGTCGATCGCCTCGTAGGACGTGGTGACCAGCGCTTCGAGGGTGGCGCGACTGTCGAGTCCGGACGCGACGATCTCGCGGTACTTGCCGAACAGGTCGTCGAGGAAGCCCCGTAGGATCTCGTCGACCATCGACTCCTTCGAGTCGAAGTGGTGGTACAGGCTGCCCGACAGGATGCCCGCGGCGTCGGCGATGTCGCGCACGGTGGTGGCCCGCAGGCCGCGTTCGGCGAACAGGGTGGCCGCGATGTCGAGGAGTTCGGTCCGGCGTCCGGACTTGCCGGAAGTGTCGTCGGCGGGGGGTGGCGTCATCGTCACATCCTATCAACCAAGCGCTTGTTAGGGCCTTCGGCCCTGTGCGCGGTTAAGGAGTCCAGACACTCGTCAACCACGCACAGGCGGCGGAGCCGGCTACGCCCTCTGCGACGAGACCGACACGACCTCACCGGTGAGGTAGGTGGTGTAGTCGCTGGCGAGCATGGCGATGGTGGCGGCGATTTCCCACACCTCGGCGGCGCGGCCGAATGCCTCGTCGGACGCCAGCTTGTCGAGGAGTTCCTCGCTGGTCACCTTCGCGAGGAATGCGTGCCGTGCGATGGACGGCGCGACGGCGTTGATCCGGACGCCGTACTCGGCGGCCTCGATCGCACTGCACCGGGTCAGGGCCATGACGCCGGCCTTCGCGGCCGCGTAGTGCGCCTGCGAGTGCTGCGCCCGCCACCCGAGGACGGACGCGTTGTTGACCAGTACGCCGTTGTGCGGGGCCTCCTTGAAGTAGCGCAGCGCGGCGCGGGTGGCCCGGAACGTTCCGTTCAGCGTGATGTCGAGGACGCGGTCCCACTCCTCGTCCGTCATGTCGACGAGCGGGGTCTCGCCGCCGAGTCCGGCGTTGTTGACGAGGACGTCGATCCTGCCCAGCGCGTCGGCGGCCCCGGAGATCAGAGCGTCCACCTGCTCCGTGCTGGACACGTCACACGTCAGCGCTTCGACCGCCTGACCGGGGAACTCGGCGGCCAGTTTCTCCTTGGTCTCGAGGAGTCGACGCTCGTGCCAGTCGGACACCAGCACGTCGGCGCCCTCGAGCAGGGCGCGTCGCGCGGACGCGAATCCGATGCCGGTGCCCGCCGCGGCGGTGACGACGACCTTCTTGCCTTTCAACAGGTCGTGGCCCGGAGTCTCGACGGGCGCGGTGGCGAGCGGAGTAGTAGTCATGAACGGGCCTCTCGGGGAAGTCCGAGCACGCGCTCGGAGATGATGTTGCGCTGGATCTCGTTGGATCCGCCGTAGATGGTGTCGGCGCGGGTGAACAGGAACAGTCGCTGCCACTCGCCCAGTTCCAGGTGTTCGGGGTCCGTGACGTCGGACGACGGATCGGCCGGGGCGAGCAGCGACGCCGCGCCCTGCACGTCCATGGCCAGCTGACCGAGATCGCGGTGCCAGTTGGCCCACAACAGCTTCGCGACGGACGCCTCCGCGCCGGAGGTCCCGGCGTCGACCGCTTCCAGGGTGCGCAGGGCGTGTGCCCGCATCACCCGCAGCCCGACCCACGCGCGGGCGATCTTCTCGCGGATGTTCGGGTCGGTCGCCGCACCGTTGGCCTTCGCGAGGTCGACGACGCCCTGCAGTTCGCGGGCGAACCCGATCTGCTGCCCGAGCGTGGACACGCCGCGCTCGAAGGTGAGCAGACCCATCGCGACCCGCCAGCCGTCCCCCGGCTCCCCGACCACCAGATCCGCGTCGGTGACCGCGTCGTCGAAGAACACCTCGTTGAACTCGGACGTGCCGGTCAACTGCTGGATGGGCCGGACCGTGACGCCGGGCTGGTCGAGCGGGACGAGCAGGAAGCTCAGGCCCTGGTGCCGCTTGGATCCCGGTTCGGTGCGGCAGAGGACGAACGCCCACTGGGCGACGTGCGCGAGGGACGTCCAGACCTTCTGCCCGTTGATCACCCACTTGTCGCCGTCGCGGCGCGCGGTGGTGGCGACGTTGGCGAGGTCGGAACCGGCGCCCGGCTCGGAGTAGCCCTGCGCCCACAGTTCGGTCACGGTGTTGATCCCGGGAAGGAACCGGCGCTTCTGCTCCTCGGTGCCGAAGGCGATGAGCGTCGGCCCGAGCAGTTCCTCGCCGACGTGGCTGACCCGCGCCGGCGCCCCCGACTTCGCATACTCCTGATGGAACACCACCTGTTGTGCCAGCGTGGCTCCGCGCCCGCCGTGCTCCGTCGGCCAGCCGAGGCAGGTCCATCCCGCCGCGGCGAGATGACGGTCCCAGGCGAGCCGTTCCTCGAAGAACTCGTGCTCGCTGCCGGGGCCGCCCTTGCCTTTCAGCCGGGCGAAGTCGCCGGTGAGGTTGTCGTTCAGCCACGTCCTGACGGTCTGCGCAAAGTCGTCGTCGGTGATCAGCCCGTCCGGGCTCTCGCTCTGGTCCACGTCTGTAAGATAACCTACCAAGCACTTGCTAGGTAGGTAGGGAGCCCAGTGACCGAACAACCGACAACCACCCCGTCCGCCCTGAAACGGGCCGCACGCGAATTCGGCGAGCTCACAGCCGTGGCGGACGGCGACGTCCGTCTGACCTTCACACAACTGCACGACCGTGTCCGCGATTTCGCCGCAGCACTCAGCTCACAGGACGTGCGCCCCGGCGATCACGTCGCGGTGTGGTCGCCCAACACGTATCACTGGGTGGTCGCGGCGCTCGGCATCCACTACGCCGGCGCGACTCTCGTCCCGATCAACACCCGGTACACGGCCACCGAGGCCCTCGACATTCTCGAGCGCACCAAGACCACCGCACTGGTGGTCGCGGGCAAATTCCTCGGCACCGACCGGTACGCGGCGCTGCGCGACGAGTCGAGCACCCTCGACCTGCCGACCGTCGTCCGGGTTCCGGTCGACGGCGGCGACGTCGAGGTTCCCGGCGTCTTCGACTTCGACGACTTCCTCGCCCTCGCCGACGAGGACACGCGCGCCGAGGCCGACGCCCGCGCGGCCGCCGTCTCCCCCGACGACGTCTCCGACGTCATGTTCACGTCGGGCACGACGGGCCGCAGCAAGGGCGTGATGAGTGCGCACCGGCAGTCGGTGGGCATCGCGCAGGCGTGGGGCGAGTGCGCCGAGGTGACCTCCGACGACAACTACCTGATCATCAACCCGTTCTTCCACACCTTCGGGTACAAGGCGGGGTTCCTGGTGTGCCTGCTGAACGGGGCGACGGTGGTGCCGATGGCGGTGTTCGACGTTCCGAAGGTGATGGCGACCGTGCACGACGAGCAGATCACCGTGCTCCCCGGCGCCCCCACGATCTTCCAATCGATCCTCGACCACCCGGACCGCCCGAAGTACGACCTGTCCAGCCTGCGGGTCGCGATCACGGGCGCGGCCGCGGTTCCGGTCGCCCTGGTGGAACGGATGCAGTCGGAGCTGAGCTTCGACGCCGTCCTCACCGCCTACGGTCAGACGGAGGCGGTGGTGGTCACGATGTGCCGGACCGACGACGACCCGGTGACCGTGTCGACCACGTCGGGTCGCGCCATCCCCGGGATGGAGGTCCGGATCGGCGACAAGGGCGAGATCCTGGTGCGCGGCGAGAACGTGATGCTCGGTTACCTCGACGACCCCGAATCGACCGCCAAAACCATCGATGCGGACGGCTGGCTGCACACCGGCGACGTCGGGACCCTGGACGACCGCGGTTACGTCGACATCACGGACCGCCTCAAGGACATGTACATCTCCGGCGGTTTCAACGTGTATCCCGCTGAGGTGGAGAACGCTCTTGCCCGACTCGACGGCGTCGCGGAGTCTGCCGTCATCGGCGTTCCCGACCAGCGGATGGGCGAGGTCGGGCGGGCCTACGTGGTCGCCAAGTCTGGCTCGACGCTCGCCGAGGACGACGTGGTCGCGTTCTGCAAGGAGCGACTCGCCAACTTCAAGGTGCCCCGGTCGGTGCGCTTCGTGGAGTCCCTCCCCCGGAATCCCTCCGGGAAGGTCATGAAAAACGTTCTGCGTGAGGAGAAGAAATGACGGTTCCGGACGAGGGTGACGTCGTCACCTACGAGGTGCGTGACGGTGTCGCATTCGTGACGCTCAACCGCCCCGACTACCGCAACGCCCAGAACTCGGTGATGACGTACGCCCTCGACGCCGCGTTCGAGCGGGCCGTCGAGGATGACGACGTGAAGGTGATCGTCCTCGCCGGCAACGGCAAGCACTTCAGCGCCGGGCACGACATCGGCACCCAGGGCCGGGACCATCACGTGCACTACGACAACAAGGCCGTGATGTGGTGGGACCATGTCGACAAGCCGGGCGGCGACCAGCGGTTCGCGCGCGAGATGGAGGTCTATCTCGGGATGTGCCGTCGCTGGCGCGAGATCCCGAAGCCGACCATCGCGATGATCCAGGGCGCCTGCATCGCCGGCGGTCTGATGCTGGCGTGGGTGTGCGACCTCATCGTGGCGTCGGACGACGCTTTCTTCTCCGATCCGGTCGTACGTATGGGCATTCCGGGGGTCGAGTACTTCGCGCACCCGTGGATGCTCGGACCGCGGTTCGCGAAGGAAATCCTCTTCACCGGCGACCGGTTCACCGCGCAGCGCGCCTACGAGGTGGGCATGGTCAACCGCGTCGTGCCGCGCGAGGACCTGGAGCAGGAGACCCTCGCCATCGCCGGACGCATCGCCGCCATGCCCCGGTTCGGTCTCGCGCTCACCAAGAAGGCCGTCAACCAGTGCGAGGACCAGATGGGCATGCGGAACGGCATGGACTCCGTGTTCGGTCTCCACCACTTCGCGCACGCGCACAACGCCGAGATCGACACCGATCCGCTCGGCGGCATGGACGCCAAGTCGATGGCGGCCAGTGCGCGCAACTCGAACGAAGGGGCGAAGTAGGTGGATCTCGAGTTCGACGCCGCCACCGTCGCATTCCGCGAGGAGGTGCGGACCTTCCTGCGCGACAACGTTCCCGCCGAGCCGCTGCCGTCGATGGATACCGCGGAGGGTTTCGAAGCGCACCGCGAGTGGGAACGCACTCTCGCCGACGCCCGGCTGTCGGTGGTGTCGTGGCCGGAGGAACTGGGCGGACGCGACGCGTCGCTGCTGGAATGGGTGGTGTTCGAGGAGGAGTACTACCGCTCGGGTGCGCCCGGACGCGTCAGCCAGAACGGCATCTTCCTGCTCGCCCCGACACTGTTCGAGCATGCGAACGCCGAGCAGTTGGCCCGCATCATGCCGCGGATGGCCCGCGCCGACGACATCTGGGCGCAGGCCTGGTCGGAGCCGGAGTCGGGTAGCGACCTCGCGTCGCTCCGCTCCACCGCCCGGCGCGTCGACGGCGGCTGGGTGCTGAACGGGCAGAAGACGTGGAGTTCGCGGGCGAGCTTCGCGGACTGGGGTTTCGGGCTGTTCCGATCCGACCCGGACGCCCAGCGGCACAAGGGCATCACCTACTTCATGTTCGACCTGCGCTCGAAGGGTGTCACCGTGCGCCCGATCGATCAGCTGGACGGCGAGCCCGGTTTCGCGGAGATCTTCCTCGAGGACGTCTTCGTCCCGGACGACCCCGCGAACCCCGGCGAGTCCGGAGTGATCGGCGGCGTGAACGAAGGCTGGCGCGTCGCGATGAGCACCGCGTCCAACGAACGCGGACTGTCACTGCGCAGCCCGGGCCGTTTCCTCGCGACCGTCGACCGGCTCGCCGAACTGTTCCGGGACAGCGGCCGCACCGACGACACGGCCCTGCGAAACAAGGTCGCCGACGCCTGGATCGGCGCCCGCGCCTACCAGCTGAACACGTTCGGCACCGTCACCCGGCTCGCCGACGGCGGGCAACTGGGCGCCGAATCGTCCATCAACAAGGTGTTCTGGTCGGAGTGGGACATCGCCACCCACGAGACCGCACTCGAACTGCAGGGCGCCTCGGCGGAGCTCGCGGACAACTGGATGGACGGCTACCTGTTCTCCCTGTCCGGTCCGATCTATGCCGGCACCAACGAGATTCAGAAGAACGTGATCGCCGAGCGGCTGCTCGGCCTACCGAAGGCGGATCGATGAGATTCACACTCGACTCCTCCCATCAGGACTTCGCGTCCAGCATCGACGCCCTGCTGTCGAAGGCGGACATGCCGGCGGTGATCCGGTCGTGGAACACCGGTGACACGGGTCCGGGTCTGAAGGTGTGGCAGCGACTCGCCGAGACCGGCGTCAACGGACTGCTCATCGCGGACGAGCACGACGGCCTGGGAGCCGACGCCGTCGACCTCGTCGTGGCCCTGGAACAACTCGGACGCCATGCCGTTCCCGGCCCCGTGGCCGAAACCGTCGCGGTCGTGCCGGTGCTGCTCGCGCAGGTGGCCCCGGACCGGTTGGCGGCGTTGGCTTCCGGTTCGCTCGCCACAGTCGCGGCCGCGCCGCACGTGCCGTTCGCCGTGGATGCGGACTCAGCCGATCTGGTCCTGCTCGTCGATGGTGCGACGGTGAGCCTCGGACAGGCCGGGGTGGTGCAGAACTCGGTGGATCAGTCGCGAAGGCTGTTCCCCCTCACCGCCGGGGTCGCCCTCGGCGACGTCGACTTCGGGCCCGCGTTCGACCTCGGGGCGTTGGCCACCGCGGCCCAGTTGCAGGGACTCGGGCAGACTCTGCTCGACGTCACCACCGACTACGCCAAGCAGCGCAAGCAGTTCAGCAAGGTGATCGGACAGTTCCAGGCCATCAAACATCATCTGGCCGAGGTCGCGGTCGGGCTGGAGATGTCGCGGCCGTTGCTGCACGGTGCGGCGCTGTCCGTGCGGGACGGGTCCGTCGACAGTTCCCGGGACGTCTCGGCGGCGAAGGTAGCGTGCGGGGATGCCGCGTACCGGGCGGCGCGGGTGGCGCTGCAGGTGCACGGCGCCATCGGCTACACCCAGGAACACGACCTGTCGCTGTGGCTCACCAAGGTCCGGGCACTGGTCACGGCCTGGGGCACGCCGGCGTTCCATCGTGGCCGCGTCGTCGACTCGCTTGTGGAGGCGTCATGAGTTTCGATAACGAGGAGCGGGCGGCGCTCCGGTCGTCGGTCCGGGATCTGCTGGGTAAGCACTCCGACTCCGCCGCCGTCCGCCGGGCGATCACCACCGACCACGGTTACGACGACGCCCTGTGGTCCACGTTGTGCGAGCAGATCGGCGTCGCCGCCCTCGCCGTTCCGGAGAAGTACGACGGCGTCGGGGCGTCGCTGCTGGAAGTCCATGTGGTGCAGGAAGAACTGGGCCGCACGCTGACGCCGTCGCCGATGCTGGGCAGCGCCGTGCTGGCCGCGCAGGCGCTGGTGCTGTCGGGGGACGACGACGCGTGCGCCCGACTGCTGCCCGGCATCGCGGCGGGTTCGGTGGCCGCGCTGTGCTGGGCGGGTGCGGACGGCTGGTCCGGTTTCGGGGTCACTTCGTCGGGCGAGGCGCTGTCGGGGACGGCGTCGTACGTGCTCGGCGGTGACGTCGCGGGCGTGCTGCTGGTTCTCACGTCCGAAGGCCTGTTCGAGGTCGACCCGGCGGCGGACGGCGTGACGCGTCGTCGCGTCGCGGCGATGGATCCGACGCGTCCGCTGTCGGAGGTGATCTTCGACGGGGTCGCGGCGCGTAGGCTCGTCTCCCCCACCGACCTCGTCGACCAGTTGCGCACGGTCGCACTCGTCGCGTTGTCGGCGGAACAGGTGGGCGCGGCGTCCGCGGCGCTGGAGCAGACGGTCGAGTACGCGAAGTCGCGCAAGCAGTTCGGCCGGGCGATCGGGTCGTTCCAGGCGCTCAAGCACCGCATGGCCGACATGTACGCCCTCGTCGAGACGGCCCGGTCCATGTCGTACGCCGCGGCGCTGTCGGGGACGCACGAGGACGCCGTCATCGCGAAGGTGTACTGCTCGGAGGCGCTGCAGCACGTCGCGGCGGAGGCCATCCAGCTGCACGGTGGCATCGCGATCACGTGGGAACACGACGCGCAGCTGTACTTCAAACGTGCGCACGGGAGTGCACAGCTGTTCGGGCAGCCGCGGGAGTACCTGCCGCAACTGGCTACCGCCGCCGGACTGTAGGCGGCTCCGCCGCCCGTGCGTGGTTAACGAGTCTCTGCACTCGTTAACCGCTCACGGGCGCAGCCCCTCCAGGTAGCTGGCGACCCCGTCTTCGTCGTTGCTGGGCAGGACGTGGTCGGCGAGGGCGAGGACTTCCGGCAGCGCGTTGGACGGGCAGAGAGCCGTTCCTGCCCACGTCAGCATCGGGACGTCGTTGATGGCGTCCCCGGCCACGGCGACCTCCTCCGTCGAGATCCCGTCGACCGCGCAGAGCTCGGCGAGCGCACTCGCCTTGGACACGCCCGACGCCGCCATCTCGACGTACGGCGCGCCGGAGTGCGTCAGCTCGACGCCGTCGACCCCGGCCGCCACCGCCGCCCGGTACAGCTCCGCGCTGGGCACCTCCGGGTGCCGGGCAACGATCTTCACCATCGGCTCGTCGATGTCGGGCAGCAGTTCCGACAAAGTCATCTCGTGCGGGTGCCGGTGGTGGTCGGCGAACTCGCACAACGCCGCGTACGCCGGTTCGGCGACGAAGCGCGTCGGGCCGATGTTCGCGAACACGACACCGGGCATCAACGTCCGCACCCGGTCCATCGCCGCCGCGGCCGACGCCATCGCGATGGTCGTCGTCGCCGTGATCACCGGGGTTCCGTCGGCCAGATCGAGGACCACCGCCCCGTTCGCGCAGATCGCCTTGCCGCGGAATCCGCACGACTGCGCCAGCTCGTGCACCGAATGCCGGGCGCGGGCCGTTGCCCACACCACCTCGACCCCCGACAGTCGCGCATCTTCCATGGCTTGCGCGGTGCGCGGGGAGATCGTGCGGTCCGACCGCAGCAGGGTGCCGTCGAGGTCCGTCGCCAACAGCCGAATCTGCGTCACCTCCGCATGATGCCAGGCGGCGCATGTACCCCTCACGACCCCACCGCAGTCGATAGCCTGGACAGCATGAGTCCTCGAGTACCCAGCATCGTGCTGAATTCCGGAACCATCCTCCCGCAGCTCGGCTTGGGAGTCTGGCAGGCGGACAACGACGAGACCGAACACGCCGTCGGGTTCGCCCTGGACGAGGCGGGCTACCGGCACATCGACACCGCCGCCGCATACGGCAACGAGGAGGGTGTGGGCCGCGGCATCGCGAATTCGGGTGTCGCCCGCGAAGACATCTTTCTCACCACCAAGTTGTGGAACGCGGATCAGGGCTACGAACCGGCGTTGAAGGCGTTCGACGCCAGCCTCGGACGACTCGGCGTCGATTATGTCGACCTGTACCTGATCCATTGGCCGCTGCAGGACGACGACCGCATCCTCCGCACGTGGGATGCGCTGGAGAAGATCGCCGAGTCCGGTCGCGCGAAGGCGATCGGTGTGTGCAATTTCGAACCGCGTCACCTGCAGTTGCTGATCGACCGGGGCGGTGTCGTTCCGGCGGTCGACCAGGTGGAGTTGCACCCGCATCTGGCGCAGCAGGACATCCGGACGTTCGCCGTCGAACACGGCATCGCCGTCGAGTCGTGGAGCCCGCTCGGTGGCACCAGCAACTCGGGGTGGGGTGACGACTCGAAGCCGAACACGCTGCTCACCGACCCGATCATCACCCGCATCGGCGACCGGCACAGCAAGAGCGCCGCGCAGGTGCTGATCCGCTGGCATCTGCAGAGCGGGCTGATCGTCATCCCCAAGTCGGTCCACGAGTCGCGGATCCGCGAAAACATCGACGTGTTCGATTTCGAGCTCAGCGAGCAGGACCTCAGCGAGATCGAGACGATGGACGATGGCACCCGTGTCGGCGCCCACCCGGACGAGTTGAACATCGACGCACCGGAGTAGGCGGCTCCGCCACCCGTGCGCCTTTTTGGCTGTTCCAGCAACCAAAAAGGCGCACGGGCGCGGAGCGCCTAGAGCTTCACCGGCATCTCCTCGAGCCCCGACACGAAGTTGGCAGGACGACGCCGCAGCGGGCCGTCGTCGACGAGCACCATGCCCGGCAGCCGCGACAGCAGTTGCTCGAACATGATCTTCGCTTCGAGCCGGGCGAGTTGGTTGCCGAGGCAGAAGTGGGTGCCGAAACCGAACGCGACGTGCGGGTTCGGCGACCGTTCGATGTCGAACACCTCGGGATGCTCGAACACCGACTCGTCGAAGTTGGCGGATTCGAACAGCAGCATCATTTTCTCGCCCTGGCGCAGGTCGGTTCCGAAGAATTCGACGTCGCGGGTGACCGTGCGGCACATGTTCTTGATCGGCGACGACCAGCGCAGCATCTCCTCGACGGCCGCCGGGATACCGTCGGGGTCGTTCACGAGACGCTGTTGCTGGTCGGGGTGACGCATCAGCTGTTCCATGCCGCCGCTGAGGACGTGCCGGGTGGTCTCGTCGCCGCCGATCAGGATCAGCAGGGTTTCGCCGACGATGTCCGGGTCGCTGAGCCGGTGCCCGTCGATCTCGCTGTGCACGAGGATGCTGGTGAGGTCGTCCGTCGGATTCTGCCGCCGCTCCTCGATGGTGCGGAGCGTGAATTCGTTGAATGCCAGGTACGCGTTGGCCTGTGCCTGGAGTTCCTCCGGGGTGGCGTTGCTGCCGAGGGCGTTCATCAGGTCGTCGGACCATTGCAGGAACGTGTCGCGTTCCTCGGGCCGCACGCCGAGCATGTCGCCGACGACGGCCATGGGGAGCGGCGCGGCCAGGTCGCGCACGAAGTCCACTTCGTCCTTGTCGCGCGCGGCGTCGATGAGGTGATCGCAGATCTCCCGGATCCGGTCGATCTTCGCTTCCACCTGCTTGCGGGTGAAGCCGGCGTTGACGAGTCGGCGATGCTGCAGGTGCTGCGGGTCGTCCATGTCGATCATCTGCGGCAGCGGGCCTACCCCGGGCCGGATTCCGCCCGCGTTGGAGAACAACTCCGGATTGCGTTCGGCCGCCAGGACGGCCTCGTACGATGCGGCGCCGAGAATCCCGTCCGCGCGATACACCGGTTCGTGGGCGCGCATCCATGCGTAGGCCTGCCGCGGGTCGCCGAGCTCGCCCGAGTAGAACCGTCCGTCGATCAGATCGAACTCCGGTCTGTCCGTCATCGGGGTACTCCTCAGCATTGAATCCCGCCAATCGTGCCCTGATAATAGAACGTGTTCTTACTATGACGCAGTGGTATAGCGGCAAGTTTCACAGATCCTCGGCTCGAGAATTGACACGAGTTCTATTACCTGGAGGTGGACGTGGTTACCAACGACGGCAGCAGCGGGCTCGCGAAGACGTCCGTACTCGTCACCGGCGGCGGCAGTGGTATCGGACTGGGCGTCGCCACCGCCCTGGCGGCCGAGGGCGTCCACGTCACGATCTGCGGTCGCAGCGAAGAGAAACTGACGCGTGCAGCGGAGCAGATCACCGCCGACAATCCCGCGGGGACGGTCGACACGATCACCGCCGACGTCACGAACGAGGACGACGTCATCCGCGCGGTCGCCAGGGCGAGCGAGCGCACCGGGCAACTCGACGGCGTCGTCACGTGCGCAGGCGGGAACGAAACGGTGGGACCCGTGACCCAGCTGGACGTCGACGCGTGGCGGCGGACCGTGGACCTGAACCTCACCGGCACCATGCTGACGATCAAGCATTCCGCCCGGGCGCTCGTCGCCGGGGGCGGCGGTTCCATCGTCACCATCTCCTCGATCGCGAGCAGCAACACCCACCGCTGGTTCGGCGCATACGGTCCGTCCAAGGCGGGAGTCGACAACCTGACGCAACTCGCCGCCGACGAACTCGGGGCCAGCAACGTCCGCGTCAACTGCATCCGCCCCGGCCTGACCCGCACCGACCTCGTCGCGCTCATCACCGACGGCGGACCCGTCCTCGACGACTACATGGCCAACACCCCGATCGCACGGGTCGGCGAGGTCACCGACATCGCCGCGCTCGCCAAGTTCCTCCTCGGCCCCGACTCCACCTGGATCACGGGGCAGATCATCAACGTCGACGGCGGCCAGATGTTGCGTCGCGGGCCCGACTTCACGTCGATGTTCGAGCCCATGTTCGGCGCCGACGGTCTGCGCGGGGTGGTCGCGCCGTGACGTCGCATCAGGTTCTCGGCAAGCAGGTCGACATGCCCGTGCAGATCCGGGCCGCGTCGGCGTTCATGGCGATGTATTCGGTGCCGACCGCCGCCGCCCAGTCGCTGATCGACTACTCCGGACTGGAGATCCTGCAGTTCCGGCCCGGACGCGGCATCTGCGTGCTCGTGTTCGTCGACTACGTGGACGGCGACCTCGGCCCGTACAACGAATTCGGGGTGGCGTTCCTCGTCCGCGACCATCGGGCCGACGGCACCTCGGTCCGCCGGGACCTGAAGGCGCTGGCCCAGGGTCGGGCGGGGGCGCTGATCCATCAACTGCCCGTCGACGGCGACTTCACCCTGGCCGCCGGTCGCGGCATCTGGGGCTTCCCGAAGGTCCTGGCCGATTTCGACGTCGACCACACCGGTTCCGTCAAGCGCGGTTCGGTGAGCCGGGACGGCCGGCTGATCGCCCAGTTGAGCGTCAACCCGGGCATTGCGGTGCCGGGTTCGGGGGCCGGCACGTCGCTCGCCGCCTATTCGCACCTCGACGAACTCACCCGGTTCACCACCTGGGACATGAACCCGACCGGGGTCCGCTCCCGGCCCGGAGGCGCGGAGCTGAAACTGGGCAGCCACCCGATCGCGGACGAATTGCGGTCGCTGGGACTTCCGAAACGGGCACTCCTCACGTCCTCGATCCCCGAATTGAAGATGACGTTCGGGGACGCGCGGCCCGTCTGACCGCACGTGAGTGGCGAAGCGTGCCCGCGCACGCTTCGCCACTCACATGGGGGTTGCGCCGATTACCGAACTGGGGTCCAATACCGGCTACGGTTCTGGACGCTTGACCAATTCGTGGCACCCCCGGGGGCGGCCACCGAAAGGACGATCGGTAGTGCAGATCAGACGACGCAGCGTGCTCGCGGGGGCGGCCCTGACTCCGGCGTTCGCCGCGCTCGGTTCCGGGACGGCGGCCGCAGAACCCGCGACCGACGGCGACGGCGAATTCCTCGTCGGTGTCGGCATTTCCGACGCCACCGGGCCGGTCGCCGACGTCGGGATGATGGGGTACTCCAGTTTCGAGCAGCGCGCCGAGGGACTGCATCAGCGGACCCGTGCGCGGGCGTTCGTGTTCGCCGAGCCCGGCAGGCAGCGCGTGGTCTACGTGTGCGTCGACGTGTGCATGATCTTCCAGTCCGTGCACGACGCCGTACTCGCCCGGCTCGCGGAACTCCACGGCGACCTGTACACCGAGCGGAACGTCATGCTCACGGCGGTGCACTCCCACGCGGCGTGCGGCGGCGCGTCCCACGACTACGCCTACAACCTCGCCGTGCTCGGCCACAACCGTCAGGTGTTCGACGCCGAGGTCGGTGGCATCGTCGAGGCGATCACCGCCGCGCACGATTCCCTCGCCCCCGGTTCGGTGTCGTACGGCCGCAGCGAACTCACCGATGCCAGCGTCAACCGTTCGCGGTTCGCCTTCGACCGCAACCCCGCCGAGGACCGGGACTACTATCCCCTTGGCATCGACACGTCGATGCGGGTCCTGCGAATCACGCAGGGCGGCAGAGACGTCGGGGCGATCAACTGGTTCCCGACCCACGGCGCTTCGCTCACCGACACGAACCATCTGATCTCCGGTGACAACAAGGGCGCGGCCGCCTACTTCTGGGAGCACGACCACGAGGGTGTCCGTTACCTCGACGACCAGAAGCCGCATTTCGTCGCCGCGTTCCCGCAGACGAACACCGGCGACATGTCCCCCAACCTCGATCTCCAGCCCGGCCACGGTCCCACCGACGACGAGTTCGAGAACACCCGCATCATCGGGCAGCGGCAGGTCGCGGCAGCACGCACGGCGTGGGAGGCGGCGTCGGAGACCCTCACCGGCGGCGTGGACAGCCGAATCATGTATCTCGACATGGCCAATCAGGAGGTCGGCGGCGAATTCACCCCCGACGGCCGCACCTGCCGGACCTCCCCCGCGTGTGTCGGCGCCGCCATGAGCGCGGGCAGCACCGAGGACGGTCCCGCCATCCCGATCTTCCCGGAGGGCACCACCGATCCGCTCGTCGACGCACTCGGTGGGATGGACGCGCCGATCCCGCAGTGGCTGCAGGATGCGCAGGCCCCGAAACTCGTGCTGGTGGCCGTCGGTCTGCTGCCACCCGACGGGTGGGTTCCGCACGTGCTGAAAATCCAGATCCTCCGCATCGGCGGCGTGTACGTCGTGGGCGGCCCAGCGGAATTCACGATCGTGTCCGGGCTGCGGATCCGCCGCACCGTCGCCGACAGACTCGACGTCCCGCTGGAGAACGTGATCTTCCAGGGGTACGCCAACTCGTACGCGAGTTACTGCACCACCCCGCAGGAGTACGACGCGCAGCAGTACGAGGGCGGCTCGACCCTGTTCGGCCGATACACACTGCCCGCGTACCAGCAGGGATTCGCGGCGCTTGCGGACGCTTTGCGCACCGGTCGCGACGTTCCCCGCGGCCCGGCACCCCGCGACCTGTCGCAGTTCCAGCCCTACCTCGGTCCGGGCATCGACCGCGACGAACCGCCCGCAGGCCGCGTCTTCGGCGACGTGCTGACCCAGCCCGCCGCGAAAGCGTCGGCGGGCGAACAGATCGCGGCCGAGTTCGTCACCGGCCACCCCCGGAACGACCCGCGCCGACGTGACACGTTCCTCGAGATCCAGCGCCGAGGCGGCGACTGGGTACGTTACGCCGACGACGGCGACTGGTCCACCAAGTTCCGCTGGACGCGCACCGGGCCGAACCAGTCGGTCGCGCGCATCACGTGGGACGTCCCGGACGGCACCCCCGCCGGACGCTACCGTGTGCAGCACTTCGGCAACAGCCGCGACGCGGCAGGCACGATCACCGCGTTCACCGGGACGTCGAACGAATTCGAGATCGGATAGCTCTCGACGTGCCCCCGCTCACAAGCTGCGCCGCGGTGTCTCGCCCACCACATCGACGTTGCACCCCAACGCATTTCACGATCATCCGTCACACCACCGACCGTGCGATGAAACTACCCGGCAATACTTCCGGACGACAGTGGGTGCATGAACGATGCCGCGAGAGAACCCGGAGTTCATGTCAACGCGTGCGAGGCGTGCGGTCGGCTTCCGCACCCCCGCCGTCTCCGCCTGGCGCTCGCGAAACTGTGCGCCGTCTTTCCCGTCGAATTAGTGCTCCATGCCTTGGTCATTCATTTCCACGTCTCCTATCTGATGACCGTCACGGTCCTGACCGTCAGCACCACCGTGTTGGTGATCTGGGTGGTGGAGCCGTCGGCGATGAGACTGCTCGGCGGCTGGCTGCACGGTCCGCCCGACGGCAGGCACGGCCATCTCTCGACCGGGCAGTCACTCTGGCGTATCCGTGCCCGGGTGAGCGACCAACCGGGACAGCTCGAGTCGCTGGCCCGCAACCTCGCGAAGCTGGATGCCAACATCCTGACCGTGCACGTCCATCACCTGGACGGCGGTTCGCTCGACGAGTTGATCGTCGGGGCGGGCCGGGAGACGTCACCGGAGGCGCTGTCGCATGCCGTCCGGGCCGGGGGCGGCCGCAGTGTGGGCATCTGGCCGGCTTCGGCGCTCGCGCTCATCGACGGCCAGACGAAGGCGCTGACGTTGGCGTCGCGGGTGGCGGCCGATCCGTCCGAACTGCCCCTGTCGATCGCGGAGCTGCTCGGCGCCCAGTATGTCGATTCGCTCGTGAGCGACCATCCGGCCACGGCGGCGTCCGTCGCGATCCCGTCGGGCGAGGGTGAGCCGCTCGTCTTCGTGCGGCCGGTGGACGAGCCGTTCACGCCGGCCGAGATCGCCCGCGCTCGCCGCCTCAGCGAGCTGGCGCAGCGAACACGCGAGACCGCGAACTCGGGGGGACTCGCCGACCCTGCCACGTGATCTTGCGGACATCCCCGACGACGGCCTGGGTGCGGGAGACACTACGACGGTGATGTTCGCGCGCACTTCGACTGTCCTGACGATCGGCGTCGCCACGCTCGGCCTCCTGGCCACCACCGCCGGCGCGGTGCCGACGTACGCCGTCACCGCCACCGTTCCCGTCGGGCTGACGCCGATGCAGGTGGCGGTCGCACCCAACGGTGCCGTCACGTACGCCACGAACTCCGGGGCCAACAGCGTCTCCGTCATCGACACCGCAACGAACGCCGTCACCGCCACCGTCCCGGTGGGCGGCGGACCCACCGGGATCGCCGTCACCCCGAACGGTGCGCGGGTGTTCGTCGTGAACACCGCAGACCGGACGGTGTCCGTGATCGATACCGCCACCAACACGGTGGCGGCCACGATCCCGGTCGGCGAATTCGCCTTGGCGGTCGCGGTATCCGCCGACGGGGCCCACGCCTACGTCACGAACGGCGTCGAGAGCACCGTCTCCGTGATCGACACCGCCACGAACACGGTGACCGCCACGGTTCCGGTCGGCGCCTTCCCCATCCAGCTCGCGGCCAACGGCACGCACGTGTACGTCACCAACTCCTCCGACAACACGGTGACGGTGATCGACACGGCCACGACGACCGTCGTCGACACGATTCCCGTCGCCTCCCACCCCAGTGCCGTGACGGCGACGAACGACCGGGCCTACGTGCGGAGCGGCGCGGAGATGTCGGTGATCGACGCCGCCACCAATACAGTGACCGCCACGTTCGGCGTCGACGGGATAATGGGCGGCGCCGCGGTGACCGGGGACGGAAACACGCTGTACGTCATCGACTCCGAGGGTGGGTCCGTCACGGTCTTCGATCCGGGCACCAACGCCGAGGTGACGTCGCTCGCCGTCGGCGGCAGTGCCGGTGGCGTCGCGGTCTCCGCCGACGGCACGAAGGCCTACGCCACCAGCCAGAACGACAACACGATCGCCACCATCACGCGCGCAGCGGGCGACGCGACGCGGCCGCGCTGACGCTAGACCGACACCACCGCCGGATCCTCCTCCACCGGCTGATCTTTCGACCGACGGTCGAGGGCGGTGGCGAGGACGAGAACGGCGAGCGCCCCCACGGTCAGTGCGGCACCCATCCAGATCGGCGACGTGAAGCCGAGTCCCGCTGCGATGGTGATGCCGCCGAGCCAGGCCCCGAGTGCATTGCCCACGTTGAAGGCGGCGATGTTCGCGCCGGACGCCATCGTCGGCGCCTGTGCCGCGTAGTTCATGATCCGCATCTGCAGCCCGGGGACGGTAGCGAAACCGAAGGCGCCCATGAAGAACAGGGCCATGATCGTCATCGGCTTGCTCCCCGCGGTGAGCGCGAACACGACGAGCACGACGGTGAGCACGGCGAGGATCGTGATCAGCGTGCGGGTGAGTGCCTTGTCGGCGGCCCGGCCACCGAGGACGTTGCCGACGAACAGACCGCCGCCGAAGAGCACGAGGAGCCACGGGACGCTGGTCGACGCGAATCCGCCGACCTCGGTGAGGGTGAACGCGATGTACGTGAACGCACCGAACATGCCGCCGAATCCGAGGATGGTGACGGCGATCGAGAACCACACCTGCGGAGACCGGAAGGCCTGCAGTTCGGTGCGCAGACCGCCGGATTCCGGTGCGTCCGCCGGACGGGACACGGACGGCACCAGCGTTGCGATGCCGATCAGCGCCACGACGCCGATGACGGTGATGGCCCAGAACGTGGAGCGCCAGCCGAACTGCTGGCCGAGGAACGTGCCGAACGGGACGCCGAGAACGTTGGCGATGGTCAGTCCCGCGAACATCGTCGCGATCGCGCCTGCCCGCTTGCTCGCGGGCACGAGGTCGGCGGCGAGGACCGAGCCGATGCCGAAGAACGCGCCGTGGCACAGGGCTGCGAGGACGCGTCCGCCCATCATGACCTCGTACGTCGGGGCCAGCGCCGACAGGAGATTGCCGCCGATGAACAGCACCATCAGCGCCTGGAGTACGCGTTTGCGGTCGAAGCGGGTGACGGCTGCTGTGATGACGATCGCCCCGATGGCGACGGAGAGGGCGTAGCCGGAGATGAGGTAGCCGGCCACAGACTCGCTCACCTGGAAATCGGCCGACACCTCCGGCAGCAATCCCATGATGACGAATTCGGTGAGACCGATCCCGAAGCCGCCCATTGCGAGGGCGAGCAGACCCAGTGGCATCGCAGCCACTCCTTTCGTACAGACTGGGAGATAAGAGCGTTAGCTCGAATACCGCGTCTGCATTAGTTGCAGGCGCGTCATAAATAGTTGCACACGCCTGCTATGTGCGCAAGCTGGTATTCTGACCTTGCAGTCGTATCCACAGGAGGTGGCCCATGGCAGTCGCTGACGACGCCGTCGAGATTCGGTCGCAGGGATGGCGCACGCTCGCGGCCCTGCACGGGTTGCTCGAGGCGGAGCTCGAGCGCGCCCTACAGCGCGGGCACGATCTCTCGGTGGTCGAGTACACGGTGCTCGACGCACTCAGCCGTCAGGACGGCTGGCACATGCGCATGGCGCAACTCGCCCGCGCCGCGGCGCTGAGCAGCAGCGCCACCACCCGGCTGGTGAACCGTCTGGAAAACCGCGGACTGCTCACCCGCATTCTGTGCGACGACGACCGTCGCGGCATCTACACCGAGCTCACACCCGCGGGCCGGGCCGCACTGGACGAGGCGCGTCCCACCCACGACGCCACGCTGGAAGCGGCGCTCGATCGGGCCGCCGACATTCCCGAGCTCGCCCACCTCGCCCGGGCACTGCACGAGTTCCCCGCATAGGTGAGTGCCAAGGCGTGCCGGAGCACTCCTTGCCACTCACGTCAGGACAGAGGGGTGAAGTCGCGTGACGCGATGTGCTCCGGCCGCGGACGCGCCGCGGCGAACGGCTCGACGAGGGTGTTCTCGACACTGTTGAACACGAGGAACAGGTTCGACCGCGGGTAGGGCGTGATGTTGTTGCCCGACCCGTGCATGACGTTCGAGTCGAACCACAGCGCGGTGCCTGCGGCACCGGTGAACTGGTCGATCCCGAACTCCGCCGCCATCCGCGTCACGTCCTCGCGACGCGGAACCCCGACCTCCTGCGCGACGAGGGACGACGTGTAGTTGTCGTCGGGGGTGGCGCCGACGCACTGGACGAACTGCTTGTGCGAACCGGGCATCACCATCAACGACCCGTTGAACGGGTAGTTCTCGGTGAGCGTGATCGAGCAGCTGACGGCGCGCGGGACGGGAAGACCGTCCTCGGCGTGCCAGGTCTCGAAATCCGAGTGCCAGTAGAAGCCGGTGCCCTTGAAACCGGGCATCGAGTTGATCCGGCTCTGATGGATGTAGACGTCGGAGCCGAGGAGTTGCCGCGCGCGGTCGAGAATCCTGCTGTCGCGGATCAGCGCGGCGACCGCGTCGCTGCGCCGGTGCACATCGAAGACCGAACGAACCTCGTCGGTGCCGCGTTCGGTGATGACGCGCCCGCTGTCGCGCATCGCCGGGTCCCGGGACAGCCGGTCGAGTTCCTCCCGGCACGACATCACGTCGCCCGCGTTCATTAAGTTGTCGATGATCGTGAAGCCGCGCGACTCGTGTCCGGCAAGTGCCGACGAATCGAACGGCCCGTCGGCGGGTCTGCCCCACACTGCGGGTTCGCTCCGTGGGAGCATGGACGGCTCGGCGTCGATCCGAGTCGGGTAGCGATCGTGGCGGTTGGTGTGTCCCTGAACCTCAGCTACCTGGGTCATTGTCCCTCCTCGGCACTTACCCTCTACTTGACTGTCGCTACGACGACAGGGTCTTCTGGTCGGCGCGGAGCCGCTGGACGGCGTCGTCCAGGTGTTCGGCGAGCAGTTTCTGCACCTCTCCAGCTGTACCCGATCGGATCGCCTCGCGCAGGGTCGCGTGTTCCTGCGCCTGCTCGCGGATGTCGTCGTAGGTGGTCTGCAACGCACCCAGGCACATCCGGGTCTCGATCAGCAGTGTCCGCGCCGCCCGAATGAGCCGGGGGCTCTCCGAACTCTCCACCAGGATCTGATGGAACTGCTGGTCGGCGTCCGAGACGGCGGCGGCGTCGCCGCGCTCGGCCGCGGCCTGCATCACGAGCACGGTGGGTTCGAGCGCCAGGTACGTGGCTTCCCGGCGGCCGTCGTCGAGAATCATTTCGAGCGCCCCGCGCTCGATGACCGAGCGGCTGCGGTACACGTCGACGACGTCGTCGAGGGTCAGCTCCGTCACGAAGATCCCGCGATGACGGATGCTGTGCAGTATGCCCTCGGACACGAGCCTCTGCATGGCTTCGCGCAGGGGTCCGCGCGAGACCTGGAAATGCGCGGCCAGTTCCGCCTCGCCCAGCTGTGCACCGGGTTCGAGCGCCCCCTTCATGATGGCGATCCGCAGGCGGTCCGCGATGAATTCGGCAGTCGATTGACGACTGACGGGTTCCAGGTCAGTCAGAGCCATGACTGTGGCCTTTCTCGAACAAGGTTCCTAACGACGGGTTCACCGCCGTGTGGCCCGCAAGACGCAGGCCTTCCCAGATGGTCACCTGGTTTGCCGTGAGGACCGGCTTGCCGAGGCGCTGCTCGAGAGTACTCAGCGCACCCAGCGTCCTCATGGCCGTGTCGGGGATGAGCAGGGCTTCGGCGTCCGGGTGGTCGTTCTCCACCGCGAGTTCCACCACGGATTCCGGGCTGAGCAGACCGACCTCGGCCGCGGTGTCGATTCCCGCACTCGACATCGACAGCACCTCGATGCCGGCGGCGGCGAGGAACTCGACGAACAGCTTCGCGACGTCCTCCGGGTAGCTGGCGGCCACCGCGACGCGGGTGATCCCCAGCGCGTGCAGGGCGTGGACGAACGCGAAACTGGTGCTGGACGTGGGTACACCGGTGGCCGCGGCGAGCGTCTCGGCCTGCTGCTTCGCCCCGTCGGGGCCGTAGACGAAGCTGCCCGAGGTGCACGCCCACACGACGGCGTCCGGCTTCTCCTCGGCGAGGAGCGCGGCCCCGCCTGCGAGCTTCTCCGGGCTCCCGAGGTCGAGCAGTTCGGGCACGGCGTGCAGGTCGGTGCCATAGATGTGCACGACCGGCAGATCCACTCCGAGCATCTCCGCGGCGAAGGGGTAGTCGTCCTCGGCGGCGTGATCGGGGTAGATGAATCCCACTGTGGGGGTCGGCGTGCTCGTCATGCGTTCTCCTCTTTCCGAGTCGTGAGGGGTGATGTCAGAAGACGTTGCGGAGCCACTTGCCGGGGCCCGTCATGGGGAGCTTCATCCGGCCGAGACAGGCCCAGATCGTGAGTTGGTTGGCGGTGAGGACCGGTTTGCCGAGTTCCTGCTCGAGCGGGGCGATGACGTCGTAGGTCGGCAGATTCGTACAACTGACGAAGATCGCCTCCGACCTGGGGTCGTCCGCGGCGATGATCCGCTCGGCGATCGTGCGGTAGTTGACCTTCCAGATGCCGCCGCCGAGCCCGAGGTGATCGGAGCGAACCACCTCGGTGCCCGCCTCGTGCAGGAACGCATGCAGCCGTTCGGTCAGGGGGGCGTCGTAAGGCGTGATCACCGACAGCCTGCTCAGCTCGAGGTGTTCGATCGCCTCGACCAGCGCGCCGGACGTGGTGATCGCGTGCTGGGCGCCTGCCTCGCAGATCGCGTCGCACAGGGTTCGCTCGTATTCGAGCCCCTTGATGAAGCTTCCCGACGTGCACAGATAGGCCACGACCTCGGGCTCGACGTGCAGGACGTCGCGCGTCGCCGCCATGAGGTGTCTTCGCTCGGACACGAGTTCGGCCATCTCCAGACTGACGGGCACGGGTTCGTACGGCGTGCGCGCCAGGTGGAGGCTCACCTCGAGGGGAGCCCATCGCCACAGTTCTCGTTCGAGCGCCAGGTCGAACGGGGCGATGATGCCGATTCCCCGTTGCGCGATAGGCCCCTCGAATTCGGGAATGTTCAGTTCCAACACCAGGCCTCACCTTCGTTTCGGCCGCGCCCGAGCATTTTCAGATTGTTGACAATCATACGAGTTACTCATACGGTGTCAACGTGAGTCGGAACCCGATCGTCGCGGTGCTACATGCCCACGTCCTGCCGAGCGACGAACTCATGGCACCCGTCGCGGCCCGTGCCGAAGTTCGCTACACCGGCAAGGCGGGGCTGAGCGATGCCCTCGACGGCGCCGACGTGCTGTTCCTCTACGACTTCCTCACCGACGCGGTGCCCGGAGCCTGGCACGCCGCCGGCTCCCTGCAGTGGCTGCACATCGCCGCGGCCGGCGTCGATCCCGTCATGTTCCCCGAGGCCCGCGACAGCGACGTCACGATCACCAACTCACGGGGCGTGTTCGACGGGGCGATCGCCGAGTACGTGCTCGCCCAGGTCCTCTCGTTCGCGAAGGACCTGCCGGGCTCGCTCCGCCTGCAGCAGTCCCACACCTGGCAGCACCGGGAATCCGAGCGGATCGCGGGCCGTACCGCCCTGATCGTCGGCACCGGTCCCATCGGCCGCGCGATCGCCCGGCTTCTCCGCGCGGCGGGGATGAAGGTCAGCGGATCCGGTCGCACCGCACGCAACGCCGATCCCGACTTCGGGTCGGTCACCGCAACGGAAGATCTCCCGAAGCAGCTCGCCGTCGCCGACTACGTGATCGCGGTGGCACCGCTCACCGAGCAGACCCGCCACCTGTTCCGCGACTCGACGTTCGCCGCGATGAAGCCGGGCGCCCGGTTCGTCAACGTCGGACGCGGTGAGCTCGTCCGCACCGACGACCTCGTCGCCGCGCTCCGGGCGGGGACGATCGCGGGCGCCGCGCTCGACGTGTTCGACACGGAACCGCTCCCCGCCGGCCATCCACTCTGGGACATGCCGAACGTCTCGATCACACCCCACAATTCGGGCGACTTCGCCGGCTGGCGAGATGACCTCGTTACCGTGTTCACCGACAATTTCGAACGCTGGGTTACGGGGTACCCGCTCGAGAACGTAGTTGACAAGCACCTCGGGTACGTACCGAGCCGATGAAGACAGGGCCCGAACGTCCAGGCTGAAGGAGTTCTCATGAATCCCACCGACATGACCGCCGTCGAACTGGTCACGGCCTACTCGTCCGGAGAACTTTCGCCGGTGGAAGCGACGCAGGCGATGCTCGACGCCATCACCGAACGCGACCGCACCATCAATTCCTACTGCCTCGTCGACGAGGAGCGGGCGCTCGCGCAGGCCCGGAAGTCCGAGGAGCGCTGGAACACCGGCTACTCCAAGGGACTGCTCGACGGCGTTCCGATCTCGATCAAGGACATCTTCCTCACCGACGGCTGGCCGACACTCCGGGGTTCACAGGCCGTCGACGAGGACCAGCCGTGGAACGTCGACAGTCCCGTGGCCGCCCGGCTCCGCGAGGACGGCATGGTGTTCCTCGGCAAGACCACGACCCCCGAGATCGCCTGGAAGGCCGTGACCGACAGCGCCCTGTGCGGGATCACCCGCAACCCGGCCGACCCGACCAAGACGGCCGGTGGATCTTCGGGCGGCAGCGCCGCCGCGGTCGCGGCGGGTCTCGGTCCCTGCTCCGTCGGCACAGACGGCGGCGGCAGTGTGCGCATCCCCGCCTCGTTCTGCGGCGTCGTCGGGTTCAAACCCACCCACGGTCGCATCCCCCTGTTCCCGGCGAGCCCGTTCGGACCGCTGGCGCATGCCGGCCCCCTCACCCGCACGGTCGAGGATGCGGCACTGCTGATGGACATCCTGTCGCTGCCGGACCCGCGCGACCCGACATCGCTCGCCCCGTTCCCGACCACCTTCCGCGGCGAGATCGGCCGCGACGTGGTCGGACTCGGCGTCGCGTACTCCCCCACGCTCGGCTATGTGACCGTCGATCCGGAGGTCCGGGCGATCGTCGACCGAGCCGTGCAGGCCCTCGACGCCGCGGGTCTGCCGGTCACCGCCGCCGACCCCGGCTTCAGCGATCCGATCGAGGCCTTCGAGCTGCTGTGGGCGGCCGGGGCCGCAGCCATGTTGAAGAACTTCCCGGAGGGTGCGCGCGACAAGGTCGACCCGGGGCTCGGCAAGATCTGGGAGCGGGGCGAGAAGTTCAGCGCGGTCGACTATCTCGACGCTCGCGCGGTCGCCGCGGACATCGGCATCATGATGGGCAAATTCCACCTGACGCACAACGTCCTGCTCACACCCACCGTCCCGATTCCGGCTTTCGAGGCAGGTTTCGACGTCCCGCCGGGCAGCGACTTCACCAGCTGGCCGCAGTGGACCCCGTTCACCTACCCGTTCAACCTGACGCAGCAGCCGGCGATCAGCATCCCGGTAGGCCGCACCGCTGCGGGTCTGCCGGTGGGTCTGCAGATCATCGGCCCCCGTCACTCGGACGACCTCGTACTCGCGGTCGCGCGATATGCGGAGCACGTCCTCGGCTAGGTCGACCGAAAAGCACACGTTTCGCGCCGCATCCGAGGATGATCAGCACTAGGCCCGGTGCGGCGCGAACGTCTGCCCTGCTGCCCGGGTGAGAGTTGCCCGACAGGGATTTTCGGGGTCGGGGAGAGCCCGGGAGGGTAGATGACAGCGACGCCGGTGTCCGGGGTCCCGCCGCATTCGCCGCAGGGCCCGGATCCGCTCGCCCCGGGCATGCTCGTCGCCACCCGATACCGCCTCCTCGGCCGGTTCGCCGGCCCCGACTGGGTGCAGTGGTGGCACGCACACGACACCGAACTGCGCCGGGACGTCTCGCTCAGCCTCGTCGACTCGGCGCACGTCCGCGCCACCGACCCACTCCCGGATCCGGTGGTGCGGTTCTGCCGGAACACCACCGGAACCAGCTTCAGCCACGAGGGGCGGATCGCGCAGGTCTACGACATCGCGGCGGTCGGTAACCGGATCGCCGTGGTCGCGGAATGGACGCCCGGGTGGCGTGTCGCGGATGTCGCGCGCACGGTTCCGCGGCCGTTGGATGCCGCTCGTACCGTGCGGGACCTCGCCGCCGCGACTGCAGACGCACACCATTTCGGTGCCCGCATCTCACTCGATCATCCCAACCGGGTGCGGATCTCCCGGGAAGGACTCGCGGTCCTCGCCTTCCCTGCCACTCTCGCCGACGGCAGCGCGGCCGACGACGTCGCGGGACTCGGGGCGCTGCTGTACGCCCTGTTGCTCGGCACGTGGCCGCTGTCCTCGTCCGGCGCGACCCTGGCAGCCGGATTGCCCCCGGCCGGCAGGCGTGGCGACGGTTCCGTCGTCCCGCCGCATCGTGTGCGGCCCGCGATTCCACGACGTCTGTCCGACGTGGCCATGAATGCCCTCGCTCGACGGCCCGGGATGGCCACCGCGCAGGCGGTCGTCGACGCCCTGGACCGCATCTTGGCGGACGCGCGGGCTCGCTCGGCATCCGCATTCGCTGCCACCACGAAGAGAGCCCGCCCGGCACCCGCCAACCGGGCCCCCCGGCCGAACGCGCCACTTCCCGCGTTGAGCGGCGCACTCGCCCTGGTCGTCGCGCTCGGCGCCGCCGGGTGGGCGGCGGGCGCCACATTCACCTCGTCGGACGCTCCCCCGGCCGCCGTCGCAGACAGCATGCTCAGCCAGATCGCACCGGTTTCGGACCCCCTTCAGATACCGCTCACCCCGTCGTCCGCGGCCGTCTACTCCCCCCTGCGCTTCCCCGACAACGGTGCCACTGCCTCCCTCGCCGTCGACGCGAACCCCGCGACATCCTGGGCGACCGACCGCTACCCGCAGCAACTGTCGGCGACGAAGCGAGGAGTGGGTCTGATCGTGTCGTTTCCCGGGCCCGTCGATCTGCGGACCGTCTTGATCGACTCCCCGACACCGGGCACCACAGTCGAGATCCGGACCGTGCCCGTCGCGTGGGCGACCATCGATCGCACCCAGGTGATCGGCGCCGCCACGCTCGGCGACGGGGTCACCCAGATCGTGGCCCGGACGCCCGCACCCACCGACCGCGTCCTGGTCTGGATCTCGGGACTGTCCGGCGGCGAGTCCGGGTACCAGTCGCGCCTGTCGGAGATCGGCTTCCTGGGTAGCGGCGCATGAGCCGCAACATCTTCGGCCCCACGCAGCCGAACGAGGGAAGCACCGCGCGCGACCATCTCGCCAACGAGCGAACCTACCTCGCCTGGCATCGCACCGGTATCAGTGTCGCCGCGCTCGGTGTGGCGGTCGCGAAGTTCGCACCGCACCGCGGCGGCCACGCCGTGGCTGCCGGATTGATCCTGATCGGCGCGGGGCTACTGGTGTCCGCCTACGGCACCGTCCGCTACCGGGTCATCAGCCGGCAGATCGAATCCGGGGAATTCGCTCCGGCGACGTTCGCCGCCGTCGTCACGTCCAGCGTCGTCACAGTGCTCGCGCTACTCGCTGTGGTGGTCCTGATCTGATCCGGGTAAGGCCGTGACGCAGCGGAATCCGATGTGGCTCATCCCGGTGTCGACCATCTGCGGCCGCCGTGCGGCGGGCCGGTACCGCCGGCAGTAGCTGTCGGCGCACAGGAACGATCCGCCCTTGATCACCCGCCGGGGCACCCGGAACTGGGGTTGGCGGGGGTCGAAGCTCTCCGACATGCCGGGCCCACGCGGATTGCGTGGCGCGCAGCACGACTCCGCTGTGTCGGCGTGGCGATCCGAGAACCAGTCGGCGGTCCATTCCCACACGTTTCCCGCCATGTCGAACAGACCGTATTCGTTGGGCGGAAAGCTACCGACGGCGGTCGTGGTGCCGTACCCGGGGTCCGCGCGCCACGGGAACTCCCCGTGCCAGTAGTTCGCCAGCGGAGGGGATTCGCTCTCGGGGGCGTCACCCCAGGTGAATTCGGCGTGGTCGAGTCCGCCGCGCGCCGCGGCCTCCCATTGCGCCTCGGTGGGGAGGGAGCGCCCCGCCCACTGGGCGTACGCTGCCGCATCCTCGTGGGCGACGTGGACGACGGGATGCTGTTCGCGGCCGGTGATCGTCGACGCGGGTCCCGTGGGGTGGCGCCAGGATGCGCCAACAGTCCAGGTCCACCACTGACTGAGGTGACGGAGATCGACCGGGCCCCGAGTGGGGGTGAACACCATCGATCCCGGTTGCAGGTTCTCGGCGGGAGCGCCGGGGAAGTCGGCGGGGTCCAGCGGCCGCTCCGCGACGGTCACATAACCGGTGTCTCGGACGAACGCGGCGTACTGCGTGGTGGTGACCTGGTGGGCCTCGATGGCGAAGGCGTCGATCGCGACTCGATGCGCCGGACTTTCTTCCGGATAGTGCCGATCCGAGCCCATCGTGAAAGTGTGAGCGGGGATGTGCCGGACTTCGGAGACGGTCTGGGTATCCAACACGCCTTCCCTTCTGCCTGATCAGGTGACGGCCGGCGAGAAGATGCTCGTCCAATCGTTCTTCATGCTTACCACGGTCCAGTTCTTTCCTCGTGCGTGTTCGAGGGCCTGCTCCGCGCCGGCGACATAGTCGAATTCGCGATCGGCGTCGTCGTGCAGGATCAGCACCCGAAGCGCCGGGCGGTCGGGTAGCCCGGAGAACGCGAGCATCGGCAGGTCACCGTTGGAGTTGCCGACCGACAGGATCGGCCGTCGCCCGATCCGGCTCCAGATTCGGACCGGTTTCTCCGGCCCGTCGTCGAAGAAGTCCATCGCGGCCTTGTAGAGCAGGTCGCTCGTGTCCGCCCCTTCACGGTACGAGAGGCCGAGGGCACTGCCGATGACGCGTTCCGGCGGAATCCCGTAGAGCCGTCCGGCGACCGGGCGCATGAAGTCCCGGTCACCACCGGACGCGATGTAGATCGTGAATCCGTTCGCCTCGAGATAGCGCAACAGTTCGACCATCGGCGCGTATCCGCAGCCGGAATACGGGCGGCCGAGCGTCGGGTGGTCCGCGTCGTCGAAGAAGGACCGGACCCGCGCGTCGTAATTCTCGACGGTGATCGAATCGAACGCCTCGGTGACTGCGCCCATCAACAGTTTCAGGTCGCCGTCGTCGCCCCGATAGTGCTTGACCATCGCCGCACCGAGCCACTGAAGGTCGTGCTCGTGGGCCGCCTTCCACGGTTGCGTCTGCTGCAGGTCGGAGTCACCCGCGGCCATCTCGGCGAAGCGCCGGATGGTGAAGTCGAGCTGGATGGGCATCGGCTTCTCGCACCAGAGTGTGCCGTCGTTGTCGAATACGGCCACCCGGTCCGCGGGCTCGACGAAGTCCGGTCCCCGTGTCGTCACCCGCCCGACGAAGTCCTCGATCGCGGACCGCGTCGATCCGTCCGCCCAGGAACCACCCAGCCCGGCCCCCACGTCGCTCAGTCCTTCGCCAGGAAGGCGTGCAGCTTCGCCACCGCGTGGTCGATCGTGAAGCTCGCCGGCTCCTGCCTCGGGGGGAACTCCTTGAACGTCTCGAGGAATTGACTCGTGATGAATGTCCCGTAGATGGCGATGTAGTCGTGGTCGAGGAACCAGTCCCAGTAGGTGTTCGACGTGATGTCGGCACGCTCGAACGGGTCGGTGCGCAGGTTGAACAGTTTCGGCAACCGCAGTTGGGTGAACGGCTCCGCCCACAGCCCGAGGGTGCCCTGCGCCCGCTGCTCCATGAACACGATCTTCCAATTGTCGAAACGGATGCCCAGCACGTCGCAGTCGTCGGAGAAGTACACCATTCCCCGGCGCGGGGACGTCTCGACCTCACCGGTGAGGTACGGGAGCAGGTTGTAGCCGTCGATGTGCACCTTGAACGTCTTCTCGCCGATCGTGTGCCCGGTCTTCAGTTGCTCCACGACCTCGGGTGCGCCCGCGGCGGCGAGGAAGGTGGGAAGCCAATCATGGTGCTGAACGATCTCGTTGGACACCACGCCGGCTGGGATCTTGCCCGGCCAGCGAATCACCTCGGGGACGCGGAAGGCTCCCTCCCAGTTGGTGTCCTTCTCACTGCGGAACGGGGTGGTCGCGCCGTCCGGCCAGGTGTTCGCGTGGGGACCGTTGTCGGTGCTGTAGATGACGATGGTGTTCTCGGCGAGACCCAGCTCGTCGACCGCGTCGAGAAGTTGGCCGACGTGCTTGTCGTGATCGATCATGGTGTCGTGGTACGGCGACTGCCAGTGCCCGGCCTGGCCGACGCTTTCCGGCTTCGTGTGAGTCCGCAGGTGCATGTGCGTCGTGTTCATCCACACGAAGAACGGTGTCTCCGCTTCCTTCTGCCGCGTGATGAAGTCGATTGCCGCGGAGACCGTCTCGTCGTCGATGGTCTCCATCCGCTTCTTGCTCAGCGGACCGGTGTCCTCGATGCGCTGCTTCCCGACCGGGCCGTACCGCGGATCGACCTCACCCGCGTCCTCCTCGGTGGCGAAGCAGTGCAGGACACCGCGCGGCATCATCACCTCGTGCAGTTTGGGATAGTCCTGTGCGCTCGGGTAGTCGGGGAGCTCCGGTTCTTCCTCGGCGTTCAGGTGATAGAGGTTGCCGAAGAACTCGTCGAACCCGTGAGCGGTCGGCAGATACTTGTTCAGATCGCCGAGATGGTTCTTCCCGAACTGTCCGGTGGCGTATCCGAGGGGCTTGAGGAGTTCGGCGATGGTGGGGTCGTCGGGCGACAATCCGACGTCGACTCCCGGGATTCCGACCTTGCTCATGCCGGTGCGATACACGCTCTGCCCCGTGATGAACGACGCGCGACCGGCCGTGCAACTCTGCTCACCGTAGGAGTCGGTGAACTTCATGCCCTCGTCGGCGAGACGGTCGATGTTCGGTGTCCGGTACCCCATCAGTCCGTCGCTGTAGCAGCTGAGATTGGTGATACCGATGTCGTCGCCCCAAATGACCAGGATGTTGGGTTTCGGGTCCGTCATCTGTCTCTCCTCGCATCATCGGGGGAATCGCAGTCCTGACGTTGCTCGCGGTGCGCCCGCGACACATCACCCGCACCGGGTGAGAACCTCGTGTCCGAGTACCGGCCGTCAGTCCGGGGGGATCGACGGCGGTCGATCCACGGCGAGGATGTACACGCTGATCACCATCACCCACGCCGGGAAGACCAACGTCACCCAGAGACTGAAACTCACGACCACCAGCAGGGTGAGTGACAGCAGGTAGGTGCTGACAGCCAGCCATCGCGGCATCAGTCCGGTGCGCAGCCAGATGGTTCCCAGCGAAATCATGAACACCCCGGCCATGCGAACCCCGTAGACGTTGTTCACATGCAACATCACTTCGCGCCCGAAGAAGACGAGGTCGTTCTGCGGAACACCGGAGAGCCGGGACACGGCGAGGAGTCCGCCTGCGATTGCCGTCGACACGAACGTCATGGCGAGAAACAGCAACCCACTGCCGAGGAAGACGGTCGAGAAGAATCGGTCTTCGAGGTCCCCGAGCCGGTCGCGGATGACACCGATGAACCACAGGAACGCGATGCCCGCGAAGGGTGCGAGTATCAGGGCTGCCGTGATCTGCCGTTGGTGGTGTAACCACGGGGTCGCGGCTGCGCCGGGCAGCGCGCTACGCAGCAGAACGATGCTGGAGGCGAACAGGACACCGAAGACGACACCGGCGACGGCCGCGGCCCGTGGAGTCCGTAGCTGGTGGAACTCGGCGTCGCTCTGAGTGCGGGCCATGAGATCAGTCTTCGCCGAGGTCGAGCTCCAGGGCAACAGGGAGCCCGAATCGTACCCGGATTCAGCCCGCGTCGTCCGCCCTGCCCGGCCGCACGACGACAGGAACTCCCTCATAGGGCGCGAGGGAGATCGGGAAGCTGTGGAGTTCGTCGACGGTGCCGATCTGTTCGTCGGTGAACAGGTTGACCGCAGGCGATCCGGCCGGCAGGAACTGGGACTGCACGGTCGCGGCGATCTCCTCGGACGTGAAGTTGAGAACCGTGACTTCGAGACTCGAGTCCGCCAGTTCGTGGACCATGACGAGCAGCCCCTTGTGCGACACGGTGGGCACGTCGAGCTGAACCGCGGTGGCGATGCCGAACCGGTTTCGGATGTCGATGATGCGGGCGAGACCGCGAGCGAAGGACGCCGGATCCTGCAGTTGCACCGGCAGACTCCCGTACAGGCTGGTGCCCCGGGGGATGCCCGACTCCGACCGGGCCGCTTCGGGATTGACCCCCATCAGGTCGTGCGCGCCGCGGTTGATCCAGCGGGTGTCCCCTTCGGCGAGAAGGTCGGCGACCTCCTCGGACGGCACGGGAAGCAGCCCGCACAGATCCCAGCCCGACAGGGCGAAGACACCGGGCTGGAGCGCGTTGAACATCGCCAGGAGCAGATGCGCCTGCTTGACCGTGTCGATGTCGGCGGCATCCATCCTGTCGAGGTCGCGGATGCCGAGCGCAGCGGTGATGACGCTGGCGGTCGTGCAGGCGATCCCGTTGGTCGTGAACGTGCGGTTGTACGGGGCCCAGCGCCCGGTGAGCCGCTCGCACAGATCCTTACGGATGCGATCACCGAGATCGGACCCTGTGACCGACTCACCGCCGTACGCGAACTCGTCGTCCTTGTGCAGCGTCGCGAAGTGGACCAGCTCGAATGTCAGCTCGTCGTGATTCTGCAGCGCATGGACGAGCGACGCGGCATCCACACCGTGATCGCGGGCGAGGTTCATGGTGAGCCGGAGAAATTCGGTGTTCCCCATGACGAGGGCGTGATGGTAGGCGGGGCGATTGATGAAGTCGTAGGACAGGTCGGCTCCGGTGGTGCCCATCGCCTTGATGTCGTCGATGGTGAGGTTCAGTTCCTGGAACGTGAATCCCCCCATCTTCCGCACGATGCTGGCGATGAGGTGGTTTGCCGCCTCCGACAGTGGATGCCCTTCCGACCAGCCGGGCAGTCCTTCGGTCCGGCGTTCGACCCCGAGGAATCCGTTGGCGTCCAGTCGAAGAGCGCCCGCACCGAGGTCCGCGATGGAGTGGCAGGCGTCCCCGATGACGAGGCGCATGCCCGCGAACGACGGA
Source organism: Rhodococcus sp. A14 (assembly GCF_011603105.1). Classification (NCBI taxonomy): domain Bacteria; kingdom Bacillati; phylum Actinomycetota; class Actinomycetes; order Mycobacteriales; family Nocardiaceae; genus Rhodococcus; species Rhodococcus sp. A14. The sequence continues at coordinate 75,439 of NZ_JAAOQS010000013.1, forward strand.
TCCAGCCAATTGATGGAGGGCTGCCCGGCCTTGAAATAGTGCAGGTACACCCACCTGCGCTCGATGCCGTCCACCCCCTTCACGACGGGGGTGACACTCCAGTTGGTTTCCTTGACACCGAGTTCGTAGAAGATGACGCGCTGGAGTTGACCGATGATGTACCCGGCCCGGGCGAGTTGCGCCTCGGTGTCGGCGTCGATGTTGACCGAGTCCCGGCCTTCCGGCACGCGGGGAAGCAGGTGCCAATCCTGTTGTTCGATCTCCACCATGTGATAGATGCCGGGGTAGTCGGCGTAGGCCATCTCGGCGAGCCGGAAGTCGGCGCCCTTGCCGGTGTGACCGGGGACGATGTCGTCGATGACGATGCCGTCGTATGCTGCGGCGACGACGCAGAGCTTGCGGAACTCCTCTTCGGTCCCGAAGGCCGAGTCGATCTGCATGCTGATGCGATCGAAATGGCCGTCCACCGACGGCGTGGCCCGCCATCCGTTGATCCCGCCTGCCTGCTTCACCGGCCCCGTGTGGACGGCCGTCACCCCGATCTCGGAGAACGCCTGCCACAGGGACTCGTCGCCGAGCGAACTCAGGAAACTCGCGCCCGGTGCCGTGATGATCGAAATCGGGTACGCCGTGAACCACACCGATCCCCGCTCCACCGCGGCGCGCGGATTCGGGTCGGCATACGGGTTCTGCCACATGCTGCCCTTGCCGGACAGCTGCTCCGCGATCAACTTCGCATCGTGCAGGATCGACTGATTGATCAGCCACTCCACATAATTCGGGTTGTCCGGCACGGGCTCACCCGTCTGCGCATCGACCCTGGTCGCACGGCGGACCGACGGTTTCAACGGCCGCGGGCGCGCCGGGTAGAACTGCTCGTCGTAGCTGATCTCGCTGGGCTCGTGATGGATCTCGGGGTTCATGGTCCTCCGTCGTCATCTCGTCTGCTCCGCCGCACCGGTCGGCTACCCGTCCACCGTCCCACGGAAACGACCGCCTGGCATGCGGAGTTGGATGACTGTCAGCGGACCGCGGAACTTTCGGGTGCGACGAACTCGGCGGAGGCCTCGGACCACAGGCTCACCCGCCTGTCCCGGCTCTCGAAGAACTCGATCTCGCGTCTGATGCCGGAACTCCGATCCCATCCGGGGAGGTCGAGGATGATCAATTCCTCCATCGCGTCCATGAACACCCGGTCGACGGGTCCCCACATCGTGCCGATCGCTGTGTTGTCCTTTCCGGTGAAAGTCAGGTTGACGGGATGAGACATCGACACCTGACTGAACACCGCATGGCCGGATTCGACGATGTATCCCGCTACTTCGTTGCTGGCGAGAAACCGCTCGTGTGTCACCGCCGGATCGGCATGGCTGTAGGGGCAGGCCAGAAAGATCTTTCTCATGGGTTCCTCGTGATTCGTGGGGCGGAGGCCCCGGTGCAGGGTGTGCTCATCGAGAACCCGCCGGGAGTGGATGCACGGTCCGGCACCATCCCGAGAGCGCCTCGATCATCAGCGACGCGACCGCCCGGTGGGCGACGTCGTTCGGAATGTCGTGGTAGCCGCCGGGGATGACGACGCTCTGTCCGTGCTGCAGTTCTCGCGCGAATTCGGCGGCGCGGTCGGGCGTTGCGAAGGCGTCGAATTCGCCGTTGACCAACAGGATCGGCATGGTCACCGCGGGCAGACACGCCCGCACTTTTCCTCCGGCCACGGTGAGCGCCTGCCAGAGGTTCGGTTCGGCGGGAGCCGTGTCGAAGCCGAGCGGATCGTTCTCGAGTGCGTCGAGGTACGACCGGTCCTTCGCCATGACGAGGTCCGTCCGGCCCTGCGCCTCACGCGGCAGACCCCACAGGGGCGCTCCCGTCATGATCAATCCGGTGCGCAGGGACGGTGTGCGAACCGAGAGGAGGGCGCCGGTCAGTGCGCCGAGCGAGTGGCCCAGGACGACCACCGGCAGGTCGGGCCCGTCGCCGGCCATGATGTCGACGAGAACTCCTGCATTGGAGGCGAGTTCGTCCACCGAGGGGAAGAACCCTGCCGGTCCGCCGGTGTGACCGTGACCGAGGTGATCGGGCGCCCACACGTCCAGACCGGCCGAGTTCAGCTGCCCCGCGAGCCGGTGATAGTGACCGGAGTGTTCACCGAATCCGTGCAGGAGCAGGATCCGTGCCCAGGGTTGCGAAGCTTCCCAATGCCGGTAGTAGACCTTGTTCCTGACACCGTCGAAGAAGGGCATGTCAGATCTCCGGACTTCCCGGATCGGTCGACGGCGGTGCGGTCGGCAGGTCCTCGAACCAGGTCGGGGACGTGAGCCAGTTCAGCGGAATCGGCGGGCTCGGGTAGCCCGCGACGAGAACGACGTTGCCGTGCACCGAGTAGTCGCCGGTCTGGACGAAGACCTTCACCCGGTCGCGGAGGTTGTAGAACTCGGGTAGGTACCGCAGTTCGTGGACGTTCTCCTCCCCTACCAGTGCCGAGACGAACTTCCGGGCTTCGGGGTTGGCGGTCACCATGTCCTCGGTGACGATGGCTGCTTCGAAATCCCCCACCTCGCACAGCACCGACAGCAGATCCCCGACCGACGGCAATCCCGGTGCGATGCCGAGATCGATCGTCTCGACCTGCGGCGACAGTGGAACGAGGCTCGCCGAAGACGTGCCGCTTCCCGCGTCCGCGACGTAGATCATCTCGCCGTGCCGGAGCTGGCTCACGACGGCGGCCAGGCGTTCGTGCAGCAATCGGGTTTTGGGTGCCATGGGATTCGTCCTTCGATCGAGTGCGTGAGGTGTGCGGCGCAGCGCACCGGGCACAGAATGTGCTCTGGTCGACAATCGACTAGAAATCTAAGACGCTCCCGCCCGGAGGTCAAGCGCTGGACGAATCCAGATCCAACGCTTGACCGATCGTCCGGAGAGGGAGCACACTTGCCTGGTCGATTGTCGACAAAGAGTCAATCGCTTCCGCGTCTACGCGCTTCCACATCCACATGACCCTCGAGGGAGAACACCATGGGCCAGCTGCTGCAGGGTAAGACAGTCATCGTTACGGGCGCAGGCGGAGGAATCGGCCTCGCCACGGCGTTGCATCTCCACGACGAGGGGGCACAGGTGGTCGCCACCGTGCACTCCGAGTCCAGCCTTCCCCAGCTGAAGGTCGACGACGATCGCCTGATCGGCCGCGTCGTCGATGTCACCGAAGAAGAGCAAGTCAAGGACCTTGTCGACTTCACGGTGGCGAGGTTCGGCAAGCTCGACGGCATCGTCAACAATGCCGGCATCCTGAAGCCCGGCACCATTCTGGATGCGTCGGTCGAGGACTTCCAGAAGACGTTCGACGTCAATGTGAAGGGCGTGTTCCTGGGGTCGAAGTACGCGATTCCCGAGCTGCTGAAGGTGGGCGGCGGGTCGATCGTCAACTTCGGTTCCATCAACTCGATCGGCGCCGAGAAACTGCTGACGACGTACACGGCGAGCAAGGGCGCCGTGCTCACGTTGACCAAGGCCATCGCCCTGGACTTCGGCGCGCAGGGCGTCCGCGCCAACACCCTCTGCCCGGGCTTCGTCGACACCCCGCTGAACGTGCCGCACTACACGGCACTCGGCGGCCGCGAGGAACTCGAGGCCGGGCTCCCCGACTTCCAGCCGATCGGCCGCGCCATCCTTCCCCTCGAGATCGCACACTCCGTCGCCTTCCTGCTGTCGGACCACTCCACCGCCATCACCGGAACGGCATTCGTCGTCGACGGCGGCGTTCTCGCCGGGGCCTGATCACCCACTCTTGCGGTGGGAGCCCTGCCGCCTCGGGCTCCCACCGCAATCCCATTTGACAGCCGACGTGACTCCCATCACCATTGATGCAATGTCGACAATTAGACGAAATGAGGTCGACCCCGATGACTTCCACTGACTCCGATGTCACCCAGCACGACGTTGTCGACGTGTTGGTGATCGGCGCGGGTCCGTCCGGCGCGGTGGTCACGCACACTGCTGCCACGGCGGGACTGAGCACCCTCTGCCTCGAGCAGGGTGACTGGGTCAACCCCAGCGACTTCCCCGCCAACCACCCCGAGTGGGAACTGCTCATCCAGCACGACTGGGCGCACGATCCGAATGTCCGTGCCCTGCCGTCCGACTACCCGGTCGACGTGACGGAATCCGACATGTGGCCCGTGATGTTCAACGCCGTCGGGGGAAGTTCCATCTTCTACGGCGCCGAATGGCCGCGGCTGCTGCCCTCGGACTTCCGGGTCAAGACGCTCGACGGCGTCGCGGACGACTGGCCGATCAGTTACGACGACCTCAAGCCGTACCACGACGAGGTCGACGAATTCATCGGCGTCGCCGGACTCGACGGCGACACCGCCTACCCCGAGGGTCTCGAATACCCGTTGCCGCCACACCCGTTGGGCAAGCCCGGCATGAAGGCGGCCGAAGCCGCGAACAAGCTCGGCTGGCACTGGTGGCCGGGCACCAACGCGATTCCCAGCCAGAAGAACAAGACACTCGAGCAGTGCGGTCGCTGGGGCGTCTGCGAATGGGGCTGTCCGCAGGGCGCGAAGGCCTCGTTCGACTTGATCTACATGCCGCAGGCGCAGCAGGCCGGCGCCCGCGTGGAGACCGGTGCGCGTGTCCGCCGGATCGTCACCGGCGACGACGGCCGCGCGGCAGGCGCCGAATGGGTGGACCGCACCGGCGCCGTCCATTTCCAGCCGGCCCGGGCAGTGATCGTCTGCGCGAACGGCATCGGAACACCGCGACTCCTGCTGCTGTCGGCCGACGAGAAGCATCCGGACGGCCTGGCGAATTCCTCGGGCCAGGTGGGCCGGAACCTCATGCTGCATCCCAACTGCACCGCCGTCGGGTACTACGAGGACAACCTCGAGAGCTGGCGCGGGCCGGCCGGGCAGCTCATTCACTCCATGCAGTTCTACGACACGGACACCTCCCGCGGATTCGTCCGCGGCGCCAAGCTGCACGCCCTCCCGACTCCGGGCCCGCTGAACACGATCGAGACCCACCGGCAACTCGATTTCGACGACCTGTGGGGACCGGCCATCCACGATGTCGCGCGCGCGGCGTCCAACGGAATCCTGTGGGCGGCCAACGTGGAGGATCTGCCCGAGGAACACAACCGGGTCACCCTCTCCACCGAGGAGTTCGATGCCGACGGCCTGCCGGCACCGAAGGTCGAGTACCGCGTCAGCGAGAACACCCGCAAGATCCTGAAGTACACCGTCGACCGCATGGTCGAACTCCACGAGGCTGCGGGCGCGAAGCAGATCTTCACGCAGGAATTGTGGGTCGACCAGCCAGGGCACCTCCTCGGGACGGCCCGGATGGGCGACGACCCGGCGACGTCCGTGGTCGATTCGCACGGCCGGGCCCACGATATCGACAACCTCTACATCGCGGACGGCAGCATCTTCGTCACGTCCGGCTCCGCCAACCCGACCTGCACGATCAGCGCCCTCGCCCTGCGGGTGGGCAAGAAGGTCGTCGAAGACGTCAACGCACGGAAGGCATCGGTATGAGCACCACATCCCTCGACCTGCAGTCGGCGCCGAAACGGCGGCTGTCGGTACCGGGCAGGCACACGGCACCGCCGCGGCCGCTCACGGACTCCGAACTGACCACGCTGCTGCGGATCGCGGACTGTCTGATCCCCGCGTCCGGTGAGAATCCCGCCGCCAGCGAGGCCGACGAGTACCTCCGCTACCTGAATCTGGCGCTGGCCGCCCGGGCCGATGTCTTCGACGCGGTCCTCTCCGCGGTCGACGAGGCAGCCGATCTGCACGGTGACGACCTGCGCGCGGAGCTCGAGCGGATGTGGGCCGAAGACAAGTTCACGTTCGATCCGCTGTCCTCGATCCTCGCCGGCGCCTACTTCATGACCCCCCAGGTCAAAGCGCTGATCGGGTACCCCGGGCAGCACCGGGACGCCGCCGGATTCGAGGACGCGGCCAACGAACTGGAAACCGGGATACTCGATCCGGTGCTCGAACGGGGCCACTTCTACGTGTCCGCGAACGGCGAGTAGCCGGCTCGGACGCTCCCCCGCTCCGCACTGGTGATCTATTGTCGACAAGAGGCTCCCGGCGTGGTCAACGTCGAATCAACCACCATCAGAAAGGACAACCCGATGACTCTGTCACCGAATCGTCCACCGGGATCGACTGTGGGTCGGCGCGAGGACGGCGACATCTCCCTCGGGCGGATCCATCAGCGCACCACGCCGGGCACGGTCGCGGGCGTCCTGCGCACGGCGATCCTCGACGGCACCCTGGCCCCCGGCAGTCAGCTCCGCGAGGCACACATCGCCGCCGACCTGGGCGTGAGCCGGGCGCCGCTGCGGGAGGCGCTGAGCATCCTCGCCGACGAAGGCCTCGTGGTGAAGATCGCGTACAAGGGTGCGTTCGTCGCCGAGGTCAGCGCGAAGGGGATGGCCGAGATCGCCAGCCTGCGCAAACGGCTCGAGCCCTACGCGATCGAGTTGGCACTGCCACGCCTGTCGGGCGCCGGCCGGACCAAGATCGTCCGGACCCTCCAGGACATGGCCCGGGGCGCCGACGACGGTGACCTGACCCGGACCATCGACGCGCACATGAGCTTCCATCGGGTGATCTACGAACTGTCCGAGCACGGCCTCCTGCTGGACCTGTGGCGCAGCTGGGAATCCCAGCTCCAGTTGTTCCTCTCGGCGGATCACCAGTCGTTCCCCGATCTCCACGACGTCGCCGCCGAACACGAGCGCCTGCTCACCATCATCGATACCGGCGACCTCGAGGCGATCACCCGCGAGATCGACCGGCACGTCCACGGTTCGACCGACGCCGCCCCGGCCGCAACCGCTCCAATCGACGGTTCTCAACCGTCGAATGCGTGAGTACGTCGATTTTCTCGGCCGTCAGCCGCCCTACGACGAGCTGGACTCCGCCGACCTCGAGGCCCTGGCTCGGACGGTGGAGGTCGAGTACTTCGCCGCCGGCGCACAAATCGTCGAGGCAGGCGCGGCCCCACTCGATCATTTCTTCGTAGTCCGCACCGGGGAGGTCGAGGTGATCGACCGCGGCCGGGTCGTCGATCTTCTCGGCCCCGGCGAAACGTTCGGGCAGATCTCGGTGCTGTCCGGTTTGCCTCCGCCTCTCGCGATCCGCGCCTCCGAAGACACACTCTGCTACCGCTTTCCGGACCCGCGGCCGGTGCTGCGGCACCCGCAGCGACTCCAGTTCGGGCACTACGGCACCCTCGTCACGCGGGAACGGTTGGCCCGCTCCGGTTTGGTCGATCAGGCGTTGCGGGCGGCCCGGCATCAGATGCGCCCTGTCGTCTGGTGCCCCGCCGATGCGACCGTGGGCGAGGCCGCGTCCGTGATCACCGAGGCCGGCCAGTCGTACGCGCTGATGGACCGGGGCGGCGCGATCGGCATCGTCACCGACAACGACTTCCGGCGGGCGTTCGCCGACGGGCACGTCGACGCGCACAGCCCGGCCTCGGTCATCGCCTCGTTCCCCGCCCGGTCCGTCCCCGCCGAGACGCTCGTGGGCGATGCGTTCCTGACGATGGTCGAGTCGGGGGTGCACCACCTGGTCGTGACCGGCACCGGTGACAGACCGGTGGGGATTCTCCGCGTCGTCGACGTCGCGTCGGCCGAAGTGCGCAATCCCCTCGTCGTCCGCCGGGCGATCGACGACGCGACCACAGTGGAGGACCTGGCGGCCGCGGCGGCCCTTCTCCCCGGAACCTGGGTCGAGTTGTACGACACCGGCGCGTCCGTCATGCACGTCGCGGGACTGATGTCCGCGGTGATCGACGCGATCATCAGGCGGCTCGTCGAGCTGACCGACGTCGGCGCCGACCACGTTCCCCACCGGACGTCCTGGCTGCTTCTCGGGTCGGTGGCCCGGCGCGAACCCCTCCCCAAGTCGGACGTCGACACCGGCCTGGTCTGGGAAGACCTGCCCGGGACGGACTCCCCCGCCCGGAAGTTGCAGAACTGGGCCGGGCGCGTCCTGGACAACATGGAACGCTGCGGCCTGCCCCGCTGCGCCGACGGCGCCAACGCGACCAACCCGCTGTTCGCGCGCTCCCGCACCGACGCGGTCGCCGCCGCGACGTCGTGGATCACGAATCCCACCCAGAAGAACGCTCTGCTGCTGTCGTCGATGATCGCCGACAGCAGACCCGTCAGCGGGATGTCGCTCGGACGTTCGGTGTCCGACGCCATGCTCGCGACCACCCGCAGCCGCGAGTATCTGTCGGCTCTGCTGCGTTTCACCACGTCCCGGCGACCTCCGGTCGGGTTCGTGCGCAACTTCGTCGTCGAGCACTCCGGCGCCAACCGCGGCAACCTCGACCTCAAGGCGGGCGGACTCGTGCCGATCGCGTCCCTGGGCCGGTGGATCGCCGTGGTCACCGGGGACGATCGCGGCTCCACCCTCACCCGGTTGCGGCGCGGCGAGGCCGCCGCTCTGCTCACCGCGGACGAAACCGAGACGCTGGTGCGCGCGTTCGAGTACGTGTACGGATTGATTCTGGGCCGCGAGATCGAGGCCATCAAGGGCAGCACGGTCGCGACGACGTGGGTCGCGCCCAACCAACTGGACACGCTCACCCGCCGGTATCTGCGTGAATCGTTCCGCGCGGTGGCCGAGGTCCAGAACCGGCTGGAAAGCGAATGGGTGGCGCGCCTTCCATGAGGGCACACCGGAGGTTCCGCCGCCTCGACACTGTGTCGTGCCCGTGGCGCGATGCCGAGTTCGCGGTCGTCGATCTGGAGACCACCGGACTGGATCTCGTGCGGGACACCATCGTGTCCTACGGGGCCGTCGTGGTCCGGCACGGTCGCATCGTCATGGCGGAGAGTGTCTACGGACTGGTCCACCCCGAGTGCGACATTCGCCCGGAGGCCGTGGCCGTCCACACTCTCCGGGAGGCGGACGTCGCCGATGCCCCACCGTTGAGCGAGGCCGTCGGCGTCCTGCGACATCTCCTCACCGACCGTGTCCTCGTCGCGCACGCGGCGTGGGTCGAGACGGCCTTCCTCTCCCGCGCCTTTCGCGACAGCGGGCTGAAGTTCCGGCCGACGGTCGTGGACACCGCTGCCCTCGCCCGTGCTGTCGGCGTGGCGCCGCGACAGCATCGGTGCGAGCCGAACCTGGAATGGCTGGCCGACACGCTCGGCCTGCCCGTCGTCGATCCCCACCACGCACTGGGCGACGCCGTCACCACGGCACAGGTGTTCCTCGCCCTGGCGTCCCGGCTCGAGCGCCTCGGGCACGACACCGCGCGCTCCCTCGTGGATCTGAGTGCCGGCGACCGTCGCCTCGGGCGCGGTTGACGCAAAGGTAATCCAGCCGAAACAACTGGTGATTGAGGTCACACCGATTTATGGTAGATTGTCGACAGTAGAACAAGCGCGATGCAACCTTTCGCCTTCTTCCACGACAACCGAACCTCGTCTCGGCACATCCCCCGCCGAGATACCCGCGACAGAGACCAGCGAGGTCACGATGGCCATAACCCCGGAAGAGCCCCCGGTGTCCACTCAACCGCCCACCGAGCCCGATCGCCCGCTCCTCGATTCCGGAGCGGACACCGATTCCGCCTATTTGGAGAAGCTCGGCTACAAGCAGGAGCTCAACCGAACGCTGGGGCTGTTCTCCGCCTTCGGAGTCCAGTTCACCTCGATCGCGATCGCCTCCGGAATCTTCACGACCCTGATCGTCGGCTTCGGGTTCTTCGGGCCCGCGTCGTTCTGGTCGTTCCTCGTCGGCGGCGGCCTGCAGGTGTTCACCGTGGGACTCGCGGTCGCGCAGCTCGTCTCGGCCTACCCACTGGCCGGCGGCGTGTACCAGATCACCGGGCGGATCACCGGGAAGCCGTGGCTGGCCTGGCAAACCGGATGGTGGCTGCTGATCGCACACACCGTCGCGGTCACCACCGTCGCCGTGAGCATCGCCCCCTTCGTCGCCGGCTGGTTCGGCGTCACGTTCGAGGACAACACCGACGCCCTCCCGTGGGCGCTCGGCCTGATCGTGCTCGGCACCGTCATCAATATCGCCGGAGTCAAGGTCGCTGCCGTGCTCAACAACATCGGCGTGGTGGCGGAAGTACTCTGCGTCGTCGCACTGGTAGCCGTGCTGCTGATCGTGAAGCATCCGACCCAGCCGCTGTCGTTCCTGAGCGAGTCCGGCGGAACGACCACCGGCGGCAACTGGTTCGTCCCCTTCCTTCTCGCGATGATCCTTCCCGCATACGCGATCTCGTCGTTCGACGCGACCGGAAACGCCTCCGAGGAGACCAAGGACGCCGCCCGGAAGGCGCCGATGGCATCGGTGATGGCCAACGTCTCCTCCTACGTCGTCGGCATCTTCATGGTCGCGTTGATCATGCTCGCCATCCAGGACCTCCCGGCGGTCATGGAGAGCACCACCCCGGTCAAACTGATCCTCGACACCGCGGTCGGCACCGCGTTCGCGAACATCTTCGAAGCCGTCGCGATCGTCGCCCTGTTCGCCGCCCTGGTCATGCTGCAGCTCACCGGCATTCGCGTCCTGTGGTCGCAGGCACGCGACGGCCAGATCCCCGCGGCCTCCTGGCTGCGCAAGGTCAGTGCCCAGCGGATCCCGATCAACGCGACCCTCACGATCTTCGCGATCTCCGTGGTGTTCGCACTGTGGTCCTCGCTGCTGTCCGTGCTCGCAGCGATGACGGCACTCGCCTGGGGAATGGCCTACGGTGTCGTGGTCGTGGTCGGCTTCTACGGACTGATCAAGCGCAAGTTGCCATCCCATCCGTGGCACTACGGCATCGTCAGCCCGGTCATCTTCATCCTGGCCATCGCCTGGTCGGTCGTGCTCTGCGCGCTCCTGATCTACTCCGACCCCACCCATGTCGGCCTCGGCATGCTGCTGGTCATCGCGTCGGGCGCCGTCATCTACATGCTGATCCCCAAGAGCAGGCGCGGTAAGTCCATCGACACCCAGGCCGGACACCTCTGACAGCCCACTTGCCCGACAACCGACCCACATTCGAAAGGAACTTCATGTCATCCACGCTTCGTTCCGTCACCAACATCATCGACGGCAAGGCCGTGGCCGGATCCTCCGAGCAGGTGCGACAGGTCCGCAACCCGTCCACCGGCGAGGTCGTCGCCGAACTCCAGGAATCGACCGTCGAGGACGGCTATCGCGCCGTCGATGCGGCCCGCGCAGCCTTCCCCGCCTGGGCCGCGAAGACACCCGGCGAGCGCTCGCAGATTCTGCACGACCTCGCCAACCTCCTCGAGGCGAACCTGGACGAACTCGCCGACCTCGAGACCCTCGACGCCGGCAAGCCGACGACGGCGGCGAAGGGTGACGAACTTCCGGGCATCGTCGCGGCGTTCCGGCACTTCGCCGGCGCGGGCCGGGCGTTGTCCGCGCAGGCCGCCGGCGAATTCACCGCCGGCAACACCAGCTTCGTCCGGCGCGAACCCCTGGGCGTCGTCCTCGGAATCACGCCGTGGAATTTCCCTCTCTGGCAAGCGGTCTGGAAGCTGGCCCCCGCACTGGTCGCCGGCAACACCGTGGTCGTCAAGCCGGCCGAGCTGACCCCGCTGGCCACCACCCGGTTCGCGGAGCTCGCGCAACAGCTGCTGCCCGCGGGTGTCCTCAATGTCGTGCACGGCAAGGGCAGTGTGGTCGGGGACGCTCTCGTTCGTCACCCCGACGTCAACCTCGTCTCCTTCACCGGCTCGACGTCCGCCGGACAGCGGATCGCCGAGGCTGCGGGTGCCACGCCCAAACGGCTGGTGCTCGAACTGGGCGGGAACGCTCCCGTCGTCGTCTACGACGACGTCGACCTCGAGGCAGCACTCCCGATCATCACCAACGGCATCCTGTTCAACGCCGGCCAGGAGTGCATGTCGGCAACCCGGCTGCTGGTGAGCGAGACCATCCACGACACGTTCGTCGCGGCGCTCGCCGAAAGACTGAGCGCGGCCCGGATCGGTGATGCTGCCGACAGTTCTACGGTTCTCGGACCTCTCATCTCGGAGGGCCAGCGCGCCCGCGTGGCAGAGCTCGTCGACGGCAGGCCGGACCACGCACGGGTCGTGACCGGCGGCAGGATCGTCGACGGTCCCGGCTACTTCTACGAGGCCACCCTCATCGACGGTCTGCAGCAGGACGATCAGCTGGTGCAGGAAGAGGTCTTCGGACCGGTGGCGACGGTCCAGACGTTCACGGACGAGGCGGACGCCCTGGAGAAGGCCAATGCGGTCGAGCAGGGACTCGCCGCGTCGGTCTGGACCCGCGACATCGGCCGAGCGCTGCGGAACGTCAACGCGATCGAGTCCGGGGTCGTGTGGGTCAACAACCACATGGCGGTCGGCCCGGAAGGACCGCTCGGCGGCTTCAAGGGCTCGGGCTACGGCAAAGAGGGCGGCGCGGCCGGACTCGAGGAATTCACCCGGGTCAAGCACGTCATCGTGAGCCTGTCGTGACGGCGCCGAGCCGCCACGACACCGCGTGGAGGACGTGGGAGCCGGCAGAGCCGGAAGACGCGGTCGGACGAGCCATCCGGCGGATCGACCTGCGCAGCGGTACGGCGTCGCCCTGGGCGCACGCCACCATGGTCGTGCCGTCGCGCGGGCGCGAGTGCTGGTTGGTGACGCAGTGGGACGGCAACGTCGACGTGTGGCGGGTCGACGACACGACCGCGAGATACGAGTTCGATTTTCACACTCGGACCGACTAGATCTGGTCCACCCATCCGATTCGAAAGGAAGCGCGCGTGACAGTCCTTGCCATCGACCAGGGCACGTCCGGCACGAAGGCTGTCGTCGTCTCCGAGGACGGCGACGTCCTCGCGATCGCCGAAACAGCCGTCCGTCCGGCATATCTCGCCGCGGGCGGCGTGGAGCAGGACCCGATGGAACTGCTGGGCTCGGTCCTCGAAGCGGGACGGAGCGCGGTCGCGAAAGCGGGTGTGCCCGTGTCCGCCGTGTCCCTCGCCAACCAGGGTGAGACCGTCCTGGTGTGGGACCCGGTCACCGGCCGCCCGCTCAGCCAGGCCGTGGTGTGGCAGGACCGCCGGTCGGACCAGCTGTGCCGCGACAAGTCCGAGTCCAAGTCGTGGGTCGAACAGCGGACGGGCCTCGTGCTCGATCCGTATTTCTCGGCGCCGAAGATGCAGTGGTTACGGCAGCACGCCACCGCATCGGGCGTGGTCACCACGACGGACACGTGGATCGTGCACTACCTGACCGGGGAATTCGTCACGGATTCCGCCACCGCCAGCCGCTCGCTGCTCACCGACCTCGACACGGTCGCGTGGGATCCGCAGCTTCTCGATCTGTTCGAGCTCTCCGCCGAGCGGATGCCTGCCATCGTCGCCAACGACGTCGTCGTGGGAACCACGGATGTCTTCGGATCCGGCGCTGCCGTGGGCGGTCTCGTCGTCGACCAGCAGGCGGCTCTCCTGGCGGAGCGGTGCTTCGACGCGGGCACCGCCAAGTGCACGTTCGGCACCGGGGCGTTCCTGCTGGCCAATACCGGCACGCTCCCGGTCCGCTCGGCAGCCGGGTTGGCGTCGTGCGTCGCGTGGAACGTGCGCGGGAAGACGTCGTACTGCGTCGACGGCCAGGCCTACACCGCCGCCTCCGCCATCCGGTGGATCCAGGACCTCGGCTTGATCGAGTCGGTGCGCGACCTCGACAGTGTGGCCGCGCACGATTCCGGTGGAACGTATTTCGTGCCCGCGCTGGCCGGTCTCGCCGCGCCCTGGTGGCGGCCGGACGCGACGGCGTCGTTCTCCGGGATGACGTTGTCCACCGACCGGTCCCAGTTGGTGGCCGCCGTCCTCGAGGGACTGGCGGCGCAGACGGCAGAGCTGGTGTCTGCCGTCGAAGGCGACCTGGGCGCTCCCCTCACCCGGCTGCGGGTGGACGGCGGACTCACTCGGTCCCGCCGCCTCATGCAGGCCACGGCTGATCTGACCCAGATCCCCCTCGACGTCTATCCGTCGTCCCACGCCACCGCTCTCGGAGCGGCGGCCTGCGCCAGATTGTCACTGAACCCCGACCTGTCCCTGCAGGACGCGGTAGCCGACTGGGAACCGGCGACCACCTACGAGCCGCGGTGGTCGGTCGACCGCGCGGCAGAATTCCGACACCACTGGCGGGCGGCCGCACGAGCGGCGCTGCCACAGGAGAAGCGATGACTGACACCCCTCCGCCCCCCGACTACGATTTCGTCGTGCTCGGTGCGGGCATCGTCGGCTCGGCGATCGCGCGGGAGCTGGCCGGATACCACCACACCGTGGCACTCGTCGAGGCGCGGGACGACGTGGGCGACGGGACGAGCAAGGCGAACACGGCGATCCTGCACACCGGATTCGACGCGAAGCCGGGCACGCTCGAATCCCGCATGGTGAGCCGCGGCTACACGCTGCTCTCCGAATACGCGCAGCAGACCGGGATTCCCGTCGAACGGTCGGGCGCCATCCTCGTCGCGTGGAACGACGAGGAACTGGCCGCACTGCCGGGCCTGCGCGACAAGGCAGCCGACAACGGCTACACCCACTGCGACATCATCGACGCCGACGAGGTCTATCGTCTCGTGCCCGCGCTCGGTGACGGCGCGCTCGGCGGGCTCACCGTCCCCGACGAGTCGATCATCTGCACCTGGACCACCAACCTCGCGCTGGCCACCGACGCCGTCGCCCGCGGGGTGACACTGCGGACGCGGACCCGCGCCGAGTCGGTGACCGCCCTGCCCGAGCGGACGATCCTGCACACGTCGAGCGGCGACATCAGCGCGCGGTGGGTGATCAACGCCGCCGGGTTGGGAGCCGACTACATCGACAAGGAATTCGGCTACGACCGATTCCACGTCACCCCGCGGCGCGGCGAACTGCTCGTCTACGACAAGCTCGCGCGGCCGTTGATCGACAAAATCGTGCTCCCCGTCCCGACATCGCGCGGCAAGGGTGTTCTGGTCAGCCCGACGATCTACGGCAACGTGATGCTCGGGCCCACTGCGGAAGACCTCACCGACCGTTCCGCGACGGCGACGTCGGAGGCCGGCTTCGAGTTCCTGCTGGGCAAGGGCGGCACGCTGATGCCGCGCCTGCTCGAGGAGGAGGTCACCGCCACGTACGCCGGACTCCGTGCCGCCACCGACTACGGTGACTACCTCGTCGAGGTCGACCACGATCAGCGCTACGTTCTGGTCGGCGGAATCCGCTCGACCGGACTGACGTCCGGTATGGCGGTGGCCGAGTACGTCGGCGAACTGCTCACCAAGGCAGGCGTTCTCGACGGCGCACGCACCGAATTGCCACCACCACCCCGGATGCCGAACATCGGCGAAGCATTCACTCGCCCGTATCAGGACGCCGAACTCATCGCGCGTGATAGTGAATACGGCAGGGTCGTCTGCTTCTGCGAGCGCGTCACGGCGGGTGAGATCCGCGACGCGTACCAGTCGCTGATCCCCCCGGCCGGACTCGAAGGGCTCCGTCGCCGCACCCGGGCGATGAACGGCCGGTGCCAGGGCTTCTTCTGCGGCGCCGAGGTCGGCTCGCTCGTCGATGCACACCGATGCCCCGCCGGTTCGCCCGAAGCGACCGAGACCCGGAAGGAAGCCGTCCGATGAGCGCTCCCGACACCTCACGCACCGTGGTGACCGCCGATGTCGCCATCGTCGGCGCGGGTCCCGCCGGGTTGGCCGCGGCCACGCAACTCGGAAAGGTCCACGGGCGCCAGGCTCTCGTCCTGGACCGCGAAAGCCGCGCGGGTGGGATCCCGCGGCATTGCGATCACCCCGGCTATGGCATCCGCGACATGCACACGTTCATCGGCGGCCCCGCCTACGCCGAACGCCTGGTGCGGGAGGCGAAGTCCGCGGGCGCCGACATCATGCCGAATGCGATGGTGACGGCGGTGCATCCCGACGGCGCGCTCGACGTCACCTCACCCGCGGGTCTCCTCCGCATCGAGTCCAGGGCGCTCGTCCTGGCCACCGGTGCCCGCGAGCGTGCCCGTCCGGCCCGCATGATTCCCGGCGACAGACCGTCCGGGGTCTACACCACCGGACAGCTGCAGAACATCGTGCACCTGCACCACGGACGTGTCGGAACACGTGCGGTGGTCGTCGGCGGCGAACTCGTGAGCTGGTCGGCGGTCACGACGCTGAAGCACGCCGGATGCAGGACCGTGCTCATGACGACGCAGTACCCGTCGCCGGAGTCCTACGCCGCCTTCACCATTCCCGGTAAGGCGTTGTTCCGGCTCCCGATCGCCACCCGCACCCGCGTCGTGCGGATCATCGGTCGCGGGAATCTGGAGGCGGTCGAGATCGAGAATCTCGACACCGGCGCACGCGAGATCGTCGAATGCGACACGGTCGTCTTCACCGGCGACTGGATCCCGGATCACGAACTCGCGCGCACGGCGGGTATCGCCATCGACCCCGGAACGAAGGGACCGCTGGTCGACACCGCTCTGCGCACCAGCCGGCCGGGCGTCTTCGCCGCGGGCAACGTCCTGCACCCGGTCGACACCGCCGACATCGCTGCCCTCGACGGCACGTTCGTCGCAGACCGGGTGGCCGCGTTCCTCGACGCCGGCGAAGCGATCGATCCGGGTGCGACCGCCGTGCGCATCCTCGCGGCCCCACCGTTCCGCTGGGTTTCCCCCGGAGTGCTCCGGGCGGGTGACCCGGCACCACCACGACAGCGCCTGCTGCTGTGGACCGATCAGCTGGTCCGGTTCCCGAAGGTGACCGTCTCGCAGCGGGGTCACGTCGTCGCGACCACGCTGCTGCCCTGGGCCGCCTCACCGGGACGGGTCTTCCGGGTGCCGTGGTCGATCATGGACGCCGTCGACCCGGCACTGGGGCCCGTGACCGTCGGACTGGCCAACGCACCTCGTGTGGGAACCACGCGCAACGCGGTCGGGGAATTCATTCCCTCCCGCTGCAACTGAGCACACCCCGACACCCACTCTCGTTCAGCACTACCCCACAGACAGATTGTCGACATAAACTTCGATCGATCGGAAGACACATGACGGAAGTACAGGGCGGTTTGCACGGTCCCGAGATGCGGCGGGCCATCACGGCCGCCGCGATCGGAAACTTCATCACCTGGTTCGACTTCGCCGCATACGGGTTCCTCGCCGTCCTGCTCGGCAGGATCTTCTTCCCCTCCGAGAACCCGGCGACGAGTCTGCTGGCGACGTTCGCCGCGTTCGGAGTCGCGTTCCTGATGAACCCGATCGGCGGCTTCGTCTTCGGCCGGCTCGGAGACAAGGTCGGCCGCAAGAAGATCCTTGCGACGGGGATCATCCTGATGTCGCTGTCGACGTTCGCGGTCGGCCTGCTGCCGGGATACGCCACCATCGGCCTCGCAGCCCCGGCGCTGCTCGTGACACTGCGGATCATTCAGGGTTTCGCCGCCGGCGGCGAACCCGGCGGTGCGGCGACGTTCCTCGTCGAATCCGCGAAACGCGGCCGGCGGGCGCGCACCGTCAGCTTCTGGCACTGCTCGAGTTACCTCGCCAACGCGGCGGCCTCGGTCCTCATCCTGGGCCTCAACGCCGCACTGAGCGAGGCGGCGATGTTCGAGTGGGGCTGGCGCATCCCCTTCCTCATCGCGGGACCGCTCGGACTGGTCGGGCTCTACATACGCCTGAAGCTGAGCGACACAGCGGAATTCGAACGACTTCAGGCCTCGGGCGAAGTCAGCGAGTCCCCGGTCAAGGACGCCCTCGCGACCAGTCGCCGGCAGATCCTGCAGGTGGTCGGTTGTATTGCACTGCAGGCCGCGGCTTTCTACTTCATCTTCGTCTACATGGAGACGTATCTGCAGTCGGAGGTGGGATTCTCGTTCGGTCTGGCCTCCGCGTCGACGGTCACCTGCCTGTGCTCGGCGGCGGTCGCCATCTTCGTGTTCGCCCGCTTCTCCGACCGCTACGGTCGCAAACCCGTGATCATCCTCGGCGCCGTCTCGAGCACGCTGATCGTCTATCCCGCGTTCATGGTGTTCGCGACGGGGAATGTCCCCGCAATCGTCGTCGCGCACGCCGCGATGGGGATCTGCCTCGCCATGTTCATGTCCGCGTCGGGCGCAGCGATGGTGGAGATCTTCCCGAGTCGTGTTCGGTACGCAGGATTCTCGATCGGATTCAACATCTCGGTCGCAGTCTTCGGCGGCACCGCACCGTACGTGGCGACCTATCTGATCGCCACAACCGGCAGTCCGTTGTCACCGTCGGTCATTCTGATCGTGACGGGCGTGATGGCCATTGTGGCGGCGGCGACGCTGCACGAAACCGCAGGCCGGAAAGTCGATGCGAGGGTGGCGGCGGAGCCGCTCCGCCGCGATCCCATCACCGTCGGCGAATAGCGGCCGAAGAACCCCGGCCGATCCCTTGACACCACCGCGGATCGACCTTAGATTTAAGATCGTTCTCTTGTCGACAATCGGCAATCTGACAATTGTCGAAAGGCCAGAGCAGTTCCCGGAAGTTCACCAGTCGAGGACCCCACAACGGGCATCGACCACCACCACCGAACAAGGACACGACATGACCAAGAAGCTGGGTGGCATCCTCGCCGCCGTCTCCACTCCCTTCGCCCAGGACGGCTCCGTCGACGAGGGCGCACTGCGCAACCACGTCGACTTCCTGATCGAGAACGGACTGCACGGCCTGGTCCCCGGCGGCAGCACCGGAGAGTTCGCAGCTCTCACGCTCGACGAGCGCAAGTTCGTCAACACGGTCGTCATCGACCAGGCCGCCGGCCGCGTGCCCGTCGCACCGCAGACCGGCTCCACCCGCACCGCGGAGGCCGTCGAACTGTCCCGGCACGCGGCCGACGCGGGCGCCGACGCCGTCCTGCTGGTGCAGCCCTTCTACGAGGCCCCCACGCGCCACGAGGTCATCGAGTACTTCGCCACCGTCGGCGAAGCGGCGAACATCCCGGTGATCGCGTACAACCTGCCGGGTGTCACGGGAATGAACCTCGACCGACCGTTCTACCGGGAACTGCTGGAACGCACGGACGCCGTCAAGTACATCAAGGACACGTCCGGATCGATCGAGCAGGCCTTCGACCTCATCTTCAACCTCGGCGACGCCATCGACACCTTCGTCGGCTGGGACACGATCGTGCTGCCCGCCTTCTCCGCCGGCGCCGCCGGTTCCATCTGGGGTGCGCCCAACTTCGCGCCCAAGGAGTGCGTCGCGATCTACGAACTCGCCAAGGCCGGCAAGTACACCGAGGCCCTCGAAATCTTCAAGCGGCTGTGGAACGTCCTCGACTTCCTCGGCAAGGAGGGTTACGCCGTGGCCACCAAGGCCGCCGCGCAGGCCGTCGGCGTGGACCTCGGAGTGCCCCGCGCACCGTACGGTGAGCTGCCCGCGGACAAGAAGGAAGAGCTCACCAAGCTCATCGCCGAGACCGGCCTCACCTACGCCCGCTAGTCACCGCCAAGAAGACCGCGCGCGTTCATCACGGAGTGACCCTTCCCCAACACGTGCGCAGAGGCCGGCAGCAATCACCCCCGCTGCCGGCCTCGCCTCTCGCCGGCAGGCGAAGAGAAGTTCACCCCTGGCAGGGTGGAACCAGGCCACCGCAACGCAGACGAACACACGGAGGAAGATCGTGCGCTGGAGTCGAGTAGTCAACGTAGTGAAGTGTCACGTCGGGGGCGAGATCAACAACGTCGTCACCGGCGGAATCGGCGACGTCCCCGGCGCCACGGTCTTCGACAAGATGAAGCACTTCCGTGAGCACCGCGACGACCTCCGGCAGCTACTGCTCCACGAGCCGCGGGGCTCGGTGACCCAGTGCGTCAACTTCGTCGTCCCGGCGACGGATCCCGAGGCCCAGATGGGCTACGTCATCGCCGAGTCCACGGAGTACCCGGCCATGTCGGGGAGCAACACCATGTGTGTCGTCACCGCACTGCTCGAGACCGGCATGATTCCCATGGTCGAACCGATCACCGACATCGTGCTGGAAGCACCCGCCGGACTCATCCGCATTCGCTGCACCTGCGAGAACGGCAAGGTGACGAGCGTCGAGTTCGAGAACCAGCCCGCGTTCGCCTACGAGGTCGGGGTGCCGCTCGAACTCGACGGCTACGGCACCCTCACCGTCGACGTCGCGTGGGGCGGCATGGCCTACGTCCTCGCCGACGCCGACCAACTCGGATTGAAGCTGCAACCCGACGAGGCACGCGACATCTGCGACCTCGGACAGAAGCTCAAGACCGCCGCCGCCGAGCAGATCCCCGCCGTGCACCCGACCAATCCCGAGTTCGCCGGAATCACCCAGACCGAATTCGTCGGACCGCTCTCCCGCACCGACGGGGTGCTGACCGCCCGGAATGCCGTGGTGGTCTCCCCCGGCCGGCTCGACCGCTCGCCCTGCGGCACCGGCACGTCCGCTCGACTGGCGGTGCTGAAGGCGAAGGGCCTCATCGAGGTCGGGGAGAAGTTCGTGCACGAATCGGTGATCGGCAGTCGCTTCGAGAGCCGGATCGACAGACTGACGAAGGTCGGAACGTACGACGCCGTGGTTCCCCGCGTGAGCGGCCAGGCGTACATCACCGAACTCAGCCAGGTCGGACTCGACCCCGCCGACCCGTTCCCGACCGGCTACACCCTGTCCGACACCTGGCCGACCGGCAACTGACCCGCACGTGAGTGGGAAAGTGTGCCCGGGCACTCTTTGCCACTCACGTGGGGATAAGGGGTTTGACGGCGCGGCCGAGGAACTCGACGAAGCCCAGCAGATCCGGTTCGTCCTCGGTCGGCGCGAAGGCCACCGACGTCGCGCCCAGGCGGGCAAGCCTTCGCACCTCTTCGGCGACGGTGCTCGCGTCACCCGCGACCCCGATTCCCGTGTCGGCCGGCTTCTCCCACCGCGCCAGTTCCGCGTCCACCCGTTGCCGCGCACCCTCGCCGGTGGCGGCGATCTTCGGGACGACCATGCGATGCGACGACGCCCGTTCGTCGCCGATCTCCTCGACGATCAGGTCGCGGGTCCTGCGGATGTCGTCGTCGCCGACCGCGGACGCGAGGAGGTTGCCGTCACCCAGACGCGCCGCCAGCCGGACCGACTTGGGACCTTCGCCGCCCAGCATCAGCGGAACCCGCTCGGTGGGAGGCCAGTCGAGTCTCACACGATCGAGCCGAACGTACCGTCCCTGTGTGCTCACCGACTCGCCGTCCAGCAGTGCCCGGAGCGCCACCGTGTACTCCTCGAGGAGGGTCATCGGTGACGCCGCCCGCGCACCCACCTGCTCCATCCATCCCTGCACACCGTGTCCGATGCCCGCAATCACTCGACCGGGAAACAACCGAGCGAGCGTGGCGATCTCCATCGCGGTGAGCGCGACGTTGCGCAGCGGGACGGGCATCAACCCGACGCCGACGTGGATTCGCTCCGTCCACGCGAGTGCCGCGGCCGCCGAAGCCACGCCGCTCTCCTTGAAACAGTCCTCCCACAACCAGATCTCGTCG
Organism: Rhodococcus sp. A14; assembly: GCF_011603105.1. Taxonomy (NCBI): domain Bacteria; kingdom Bacillati; phylum Actinomycetota; class Actinomycetes; order Mycobacteriales; family Nocardiaceae; genus Rhodococcus; species Rhodococcus sp. A14. The sequence continues at coordinate 96,953 of NZ_JAAOQS010000013.1, forward strand.
AGGCCACTGTCCTCGGCGATCCGCGCGAAGTCCTTCAACCTCTCGGGTTCGATCGTCGGGATGAACGTCACGCCCAGTCGCGGCACCGCAGTCGTCATCGATCCATCATGGAGGATGACGTCCGGCCGTCGCGGGGCATCGCCATCATTCGCGCGGCGGCGCGGTGCTGGATTCGCGCGGCGGCGCGGTGCTGGCGCGGACGACCAGTGACGTCTTCATCAACGATCGCGTGCGGGTGCCGCCACCCAGTCGATCGAGCAGGATCGTCGCGGCCGCGCGGCCCTTCTCGACGATCGGTTGATGAATTGTGCTGAGACCGAGTAGTTCTGCAACGGGTGCGTCGTCGAATCCGATGACGGACATGTCGTCGGGCACGGCGAGTCCGCGCTCACGTAACACCTGCCACGCCGCCACCGCGTGCACGTCGGACGTCGCCACGAGAGCGGTCGGCTGAGCGGCGTCGAGCAGGATCCGGGTGGCCTCGGCACCGGCGGCGCGATCGATGTTGCCCGCCACGACGATCGACAGTTCCTCCACCGGGAGGTGGTGGTCGCGGGCCGCGGCGAAGTAACCGGCAAGCCGCTCCCGCGCGTTGCGTTCGGTCGCCGCTTCGACGTCGTCCGCCGTGACCATCCGGCAGTCGGAATCCTGGCCGAGCTTGTCGACGATGATCCCGATGCGTCGATGGCCCAGGCTCAGGATGTGGTCCATCTGCAGGTAGGCGCCGTGCCGGTCGTCGATGGCCACGAACGGGAGTCCCGCGCTTCGCGGCGAATCGACCACGACGGCCGGGATACCGCGCGCGATGATCGCCTCGACCAGAGGATGACCGTCGGGGACGTTGTGGATGACCACCCCGTCCACGAGCCCACGGAGAACCAGCGAGTTCGGTGGTGAATCCGGGGATCCACCGCGCGAGGCCGGAAACAGGGTGAGGGCGATGTCGGCCGAGTTCCCGATTTCCGCGATGCCCTTCATCAGCAGGGTCACGGACGGATCCTCGAGCGCCTGCACCGGGGAGTCGGGCACGATCACGCCGACCGCGCCGATACGCCCCGACCGCAGACTGCTCCCGGCGATGTTCGGGCCGGCGTAGCCGAGTCCCGCGGCGACGGAATAGATGCGTTCCCGTTGTGTCGCAGAGACCTTCGACGATTTACTGAAGGCGTAGGAGACGGTGGCGACCGATACTCCGGCCGCCCGGGCGACGTCCTTCATCGTGACCAAGTGGTACTCCCTCGTCGGCGATCATCGGCCACACCCGGCCGTTGCGCACCGGAGCGCACAATGGGACCGATCCTAGTCCGCGTCTGGACGCTCTCCACGTTCCCCTCGACATCACCCATTGACAGCGCTCCAGCCGGTGATACGATTCACCACCATAAGTTAATCGTTTCACCATTCCGGTTTCACCATCCATGGGAGCACTCATGACCAAGGCCCTCTACCTCTACGGCGGCTGGCCCGGCCACCATCCGTACGACATCGCCGCATGGGCACGCGAACTGTTTTCCGAGCTGAACTACCAGGTCGAGGAGTCGCAGGACATCTTCACCCTCGATCGCGACCTGACCGGATACGACCTGATCGTGCTCGGCTGGAACAACGCGCTCACCACCGAAGACCTGAGCGATTCGCAGGAGAAGAACCTGCTCGACGCCGTCGCGGCAGGAACCGGGGTCGCGGCGTGGCACGGCGCCGCCGCCGCGTTCCGGGCGAGTCTGAAGTACCACTTCCTCCTCGGCGGCGACTTCGTCGAACATCCTGCGGGAGAGGCTTTCCCACAGCCGTACAAGGTGAGCATCACCGACCGCGAGCACGAGGTGACCGCCGGTGTCGAGGACTTCGCCGTGGCGTCCGAGCAGTACTACATGCACGTCGACCCGAACAACCGGGTACTCGCGGAGACCGAGTTCAGCGGCGAGCACCTGCCCTGGCTGGAGGGACTGCGCAGCCCGGTGGCGTGGGTGCGCCAGTGGGGCGCAGGCCGGGTCTTCTACCACTCGATCGGCCACACGCCGGCCGACCTGTCGGAGCCGAACGTGCGCCGACTGACCAAGCAGGGACTGCGCTACGCCGCCCGCGTAGCGAACTGACACAGCAAGGAGACACGATCATGGCGAAATTGACCGGCGGGCAGGTGGTCGCCCAGGTCCTGAAGCAGTACGGCGTCGAGTACGTCACGGGCATTCCGGGCCACGGCATCTGGTCGCTCACCGATGCATTCCTGGAGAAGGGGTCCGAGATCCCGTTCATCCAGGTCTACCACGAGCAGAGCGCCGCGCACCTCGCGGACGGGTATTACCGGGTGTCCGGTAAGCCGATGGCCGCGGTGGCGTCGATCGGGGCGGGCGCAGCGAACACCGTGCTCGGTCTCGCGACCGCGTACAGCGACTCGACGAGCCTGCTGTGCATCACCGGCGGGCCGCCCACCCACATGCGCGGGCGCGGCCTGCTCCAGGAACTCGAGCGGCACACAGACAACGGCTTTCCGCAGGTCACCGACGCAGTGTCGAAGCGCAGCTGGGTCGCCACCCGCGTGGAGGAACTGCCGTTCATCATGCACCGCGCGTTCAGCACCATGCTGACCGGTCGGCCGGGGCCTGCACACATCGAGGTGCCGATGGACGTGCAGGCCGAGGCCGCCGACGTCTCCCTTCACGACCTCGCACGCCGGCTGCCGGTCGGCCTCCAGCAGCCCGACCCGCTGGCGATCGACAAGGCCGTCGACGTGCTCCGTGACTCACACCGGCCGGTGATCGTCGTCGGCGGCGGCGCCATCACGTCCGACTCGGCCGGCGAAGTGCTCGCCCTCGCCGAGGCGTGGCAGATCCCCGTGGTCACCACGTGGAACGGCAAGGGCGCGTTCCCCGAGGACCACGCGCTGTTCGCCGGCAGCGTCGGCCAGACCGGAACGATCGTGGGCAACGCCGTCGCCTCTCGCGCCGACGTGGTGATCTCCATCGGGTGCCGGTTCACCGACTGGTCCTCCTCCAGCTACGCGCAGGGAGTCACGTTCTCGATTCCGCCCGCCAAGCTCATCCACATCGACATCGATCCGCACGAGATCGGCAAGAACTACCCGGCCGAGGTCGGCATCGTCGCCGACGCCAAGCCGACCGTCGCCGCGATCGTCGCCTCCCTCCCCCGCAGCAGCGCCGACCGGTCCGAATACCTCGCCGAACTCGAACAGTTGAAGGCGGAGTGGGAGGCCAAGCTCGCCGGCCGTCGCGATTCCGACCGCTTCCCGTTCACCTCCCAACGCCCCCTCGGCGGCCTGCGGTCGGTGATGGAACGGGACGGCATCATCGTGGCCGGCTCCGGCAACACCCAGGGCGCCGTGAAGCAGACGTTCCCGGTGTATCACCCGCGCACCCACTTGACGTCCGGCGGATTCTCGTCCATGGGCTGGGCCGTGCCCGCCGCGATCGGCGCCAAGCTCGCCGCCCCCGACCGGCAGGTGGCGTGTGTCGTCGGTGACGGCGACTTCCTCATGACGTCGCAGGAGATCGGTGTCTGCGTGCAGCACGACATTCCGGTGGTCTTCGTGGTCCAGGACAACGCGGGCTTCATGTCCATCCGCGGTGGGCAGCGCAAGCAGACCAGCCGGCACATCGGCACCGAGTTCAATCGCCCCGACGGCACTCCCTACAGCCCCGACTTCAAGGCGCTCGGCCAGTCGTTCGGCCTCGAATCGTTCCGGGTGGACGACCCGGCCGACCTCGAGAGCACCTACCGGAAGGCCTTCGGCTCGAAAGCGCCTGCGCTGATCGAGATCCCGACCGATCGCGATGCAGCGGGACCGTGGGTTCCCGGTTGGTGGGACTTCCCCGTTCCCGCGTACATCGAGGACGAGCGTCAGGACGAGTACTGGGCGACCCGAGCCAAGGAACAGCACCTGTGAGAACGTCGGGACACGATCAGATCGACGCGTATTCACCGCTGCGCGAGGGCGCGGTGGTCGATGTGGGCGGCGACTCCGACAGGGTCACCGCCGATGTCGTGGTCGTCGGATCCGGGATGGGTGGCTCGACGCTGGCGTGGGCGCTCCGCGATCGGGACGTCGACGTCCTGGTCGTCGAGCGCGGGCGATTCCTCCCCCGCGAGGTGGAGAACTCGCAGGCCGCGGAAATGTTCCTCATGGGCCGGTACAAGACCGCGGAACCGTGGTTCGACGGCAGCAACGGTGAGCCGTTCCAGCCCGGCGTGTACTACTGGGTGGGAGGCAACACCAAGTTCTACGGCGGCAGTCTCCCCCGCTTCCGCCTCACGGATTTCGAGGAGACGCAGCACTACGACGGCATCTCACCGAAGTGGCCGTTCAGCTACGCCGATCTCGAACCGTTCTATGCCGAGGCGGAGCGCCTCTACCAGGTGCACGGCATCGACGGCGAGGATCCGACGGAACCACCACGGTCGTCTCCGTACCCGTTGCCACCGTTGCCGCACGAGCCGACGATCGAGCGTTTCGCGTCCTCCCTCCGTCAACAGGGACTGCACCCGTTCCACACACCGAACGGCATGAACCTGACGACGCAGGAGCATCGCAGGCAGTCGACGGCGTCGGACGGCACCCCGTCGCAGACCGATCACAAGAGTGAAGCGGAGAACCGGGCGTTGCGGCCCGCGCTCGAGTCGGACCGGGTGCGCCTGCTCACCGAGGCGAAGGTGACACGGTTGCTCACCGATGCGAAGGGCACGCGAATCGTCGCCGCGGAGGCCGAGTTCCGTGGTCGCACGATCCGGATCACGGCCAACCAGTTCGTGGTCTCGGCAGGGGCGGTCAACACCGCGGCACTGTTGCTCCGCTCGGCCGACGAGTGGAATCCGGACGGCCTCGGCAACTCGTCGGGGCTGCTCGGCCGGAACTACATGGTGCACAACAGCACGTTCTTCATGGGCGTCAACCCCTTCCGCACGAACACGACTGCGTGGCAGAAGACGCTGGGAATCAACGACTGGTACGTCGCGGGCCCGAACAACGAGTATCCGCTCGGCAATCTGCAGATGCTCGGCAAACTGCAGGCCGCGCACGTGAAGGGGGCACGGCCCTGGGCTCCGCTGTGGGCGCTGAAGGCGGTGGTGGATCGCAGCCTCGACATCTACCTCACCACCGAGGATCTGCCGACGCGGAACAACCGGGTCCGGATCGACGGCGACCGGATCATCGTCGACTGGACACCCAACAACACTGCGCCGCACAGTGAACTGGTTCGCCGCGTCTCGACGGCAGTCCGCAAGGCGGGGTATCCGATCATCCTCACCGAGCGGATGGGGATCGCAACGAACTCGCACATGTGCGGAACCGCGGTCGCGGGTACCGATCCGGCGGCGAGTGTCCTCGACCCGCACTGCCGCAGCCACGACGTCGACAACCTGTGGGTCGTGGACGGATCGTTCTTCCCTTCGTCGGCGGCGCTCAACCCCGCGCTGACCATCGCGGCCAACGCGCTGCGCGTGGCACCCCACATCGCTTCTGCCGCAGTGTGATGTGATCCGATCACGGTTCGCCCGGCCTCGTTCCCAGAGGCCGGGCGAACCGTGTGTTCACCTCGAGCCGATCCGCTCCTCGGCGAGCGGAGACTCCTCCCTCTCGCGGGTTTCCCCGGCCGCACTCGCCACCAACCCGGCGAGGACGGCGCCGGCGAGGACGACGTAGAAGGCCTGCAGGAGCCCGAACTGCTCACCGAGCAGCCCGAGGAGCGGCGGCCCGACCAGAAACGCCATGTACCCGAGCGTCGACACCGCGCTGACGCGTCGCGCGGCGCCGGCACCCGAGTCGGCTGCCGCGGACAGTGCGAGCGGAAATCCAAGGGCGACAACGACACCCCACAACGCACAGCCGAGCGCGGCGAGAACCAGGTTCCCCGCCAGGATCACGATCAGGTCCCCCGCCACCGCGAGCGCCGCGGACCAGCGGACGGTCGCAGAGCGGCCGTACCGGTCGACGACGCGCCCGCCGAGTAGGCGGCCCGACGTCATCGCGGCCACGAACACGACGTAGAACGCAGCGCCGGTGGCCGACCCGACTCCGTACCCGTCGACGATTCCCAGTGGAAGCCAATCGTTGGCGCTGCCTTCCGCGAACGCCATGCCCAGCGCGATCAGGCCGAGGAGAACGATCCGGGTGTCCCGCCAGATGGTCAGACCGCCGGACGTGCCGGATCGACGGCGCGTGCGCCCGGCCTCTCGTCCGGTAGCCGGAGGTAGCAGCGCCACGACGCTCACGCTCGTCACGAGGACCACGACGGCCAGCACCCCGAGATGCACCGGCACCGGAACATCGAGCAGTTCGGCGACCGCCCCGAGGCCCGCGCCGGCGAGCGTTCCGAGACTGAACGCACCGCGCAGCGACGGAAGAAAGCTGCGTCCCATGCGCTTCTCGATCGCTGCACCCTCGACGTTGAGGGCCACCTCGCACATGCCGAATCCCGCACCGGTGAAGGCGAGTTCCAGACCGACCAGGGCCGCGATCGCGACACCCGAACCGAGTCACATTGAACAGGCCGAGGCTCGCGACCGTGGCCGCGGCCGTGATGACGTGACGGGCACCGATCCGGGCGACGACGGGACCGGCGAGCAGCAGCCCCGCCATCGATCCGATCGACAGACCGAGAATGATCAGACCCATGTCGCCCGTGCCGACTCCCAGGGACGAGCGAATGGCTGGGGTGCGGGTCACCCAGGACGCATAGGTGATCCCCGTTCCGACGAAGACGACGAAAGTTGCTGCTTTCCAGCCACGCTCACCGCGCTTCAACGGCGGACTCTCGGTAGGAACAGCTGTCTCCTGTTCGTGTCGGGGGATGGTTAATCGTATCACCGGGCAACGACACGAAAGGCGGTCCGGCACCTCGGGAGAGGTACCGGACCGCAGGAATCGGAAGTGCCGGACGACCTACCCGGTCGCGACCTCGTGCCTGCTCGTCTCCGACGCCGGCTTGTGGTAGCGCGGCACCAGGCGCATCAACGCGGGACCGCCGATCGCGATCAGCGCGAGAAGGATGGCTGGCAGAAGCGGCATCCATTCGATACCGAGGTTGTCGACGAGGACGGTGATCGCAGCAGGCCCGACGAGCATGCCCACGTAGCCGATTGCGTTGACCAGACCGATGTTCCGCCCCGCGTTCTCGGGATCGCGTCGCCCGGCCGCCGACAGCATGAGCGGCGCCATGCACGCCAGGCCGAGTCCCAGCAGCACGAAGCCGGTGAGGGCGAGCGGCGCCGAGCCACCCAGCATCGCGAGAAGCGCACCGGCGGCACCGATGACACCGCTCGCACCGACGATGAGTCGAGCGCCGAAGTACTCGGCCAGCTTGTCGCCGAACAACCGGCCGACGAACTGCGCTCCCGAGTAGAGCGTGACAGCCGTCGCTGCCAGGCCCGCCGTGGTGCCGACCGCTCGGCGAACGAATTCCTGACCCCAGTCCAGGACCGCGCCCTCGCTCAACATCGATCCGAGCAGGAGCACACCGAATCCGATCATCACGAGAAGCGTCGCCGTGGTGGCCGAACGCTTCCCCGGGTGCGCGGGGTCGGCGGCGCCCGGAATGTCGTCCTGGTCCGGAGGCAGCAACTCGTCGAGCGAGAGAAGCCATTTGCCGAAGACGACACCGAGTACCGACAGGACCACGCCGATCGAGATGTAGGCGACGGCCGGGCTGTCGGTGAAGTGCCGCGCCAGAGCGCTGCCGACGAGTCCGAGAACGAAGCCACCCGCCGGGTAGGCGGCGTGGAACGCGGACATGATGGGTCGCCCGTAGTACCGCTCGACCTGCACACCGTGGGTGTTGAACGCCGTGTCGAAGGCGCCGCGGAGCAGTCCGATGAGCACGCCGATCACCATCGCTCCGACCAGCCCGTCGAGGAACGCGAGGGGGATGTAACAGAGGGGGTAGACGACCATCGTGGGCATGGCCGTGTTTCTCGGACCGTACCGGTCGATGAAGGGGCCGATGGCGAAGCAGCCGACAGCGGCGCCGATGCCGATCGACAGCGCGAGGAGGCCGAACTGGGAGTCGCCGCCGTCGCCTTCCCATCCGAGGTGACTACGCAACGAGGTGGTGCTCGTCGACCACATCAACATCACGGCGCCGAGCTGGAAGAAGCCGAAGAATGTTGCGATTCGCGCCTTTCGCACGCGTGTATGGTCGAGCACGGGAGCGGTGCCTGCTCCATGTGTTGCCATGATTTCGTCCTTGCGGTAGGTCTCGGACCGCCGCGGGCGCCTACGGGGGTAGGCATCCGTTCAGCGAGTAGCGAGTGCGTGAACTTTCGATCAACGCCGACTGGATGGCCGGAATCTCGAGGAAAACATTACGAAGGTGACGCGCCGCACAACAGGTACAGACCGTGTACCTCCTACGCGCAGACTGCACAGAATGAGAAGCCGGCGCCGACCGTGTCATGGTCGCCCGCTCCGTAATCATGGTCGCCCGATCCGAATCATGGTCGCCCACTCCGTCGAGCCACGATGGACGACCCCTCGAGCAGATCCAGCCCCTTCACCGCGAGCAGCAGGCTCTGGCGAGTGGCGGCGTCGTCCAGGGATTTGCCCAGGATCGCGGCGATGCGGTCGAGCCGGTTGTACAAGGTCCGGCGCTGGATGAAGAGCTTCTCGGCCGCTTCGGTCTTGCGGCCGTCGACGGCGAGGAAGGCGCGCAGTGTCGGCAACAGCGGGGTCGTGGACTGCGCATCCTTCGTGAGCAGTGGGCCGAGTTCGTCCTCGACGAAGCTGGCGAGTTCGGGACCCTGCGCCAACGTCACGAGCAGACGTTCGACGCCGAGGTCGTCGAAATGCAGCATCGGTGAGGCAGGCAGAGAGCGCGACACCGCGGCGGCACTCTTCGCCTGCGTGACCGCGACCTGCAGCATCGATGCGGGCACCGCGCGGCTCATGCCGCCACCGTGCTCCATATTCCCGAGCAGGCCCGTGAGCTCGGCGCGGGTTCGACCGGACTCCGCCGCCACGGCCACGACGTAGTCGCCCATGTCGGCGCTGATCGCACCCGTGTCGATCTGACGGCCTGCGCGCGGACCGGACGACTCGTCGCGGGCGTCCTTGTTCGCGATGACGACGACGATCTGTCCCGACCCCAGCTGATATCCGAGTCTTCCTGCCTGGTCGACGAATTCGGCCCCGGAGAGATCCCCGATCAGCAGTCGCGTGATCAATGCCGTGCTCCGCTGATCGTCCCTCGCTTCCCGGCTGCGGTCGGTCAGCAACGAGATCGCGACGGCCGCGGCGGCACGCTCGGTCGCGAAGGCTGCGGTGGCCCGTTCGGTCGCGGGCCGGTCGGTGAAGACGTGAATCCAGCCCCACGGCTGACCGCGCATCAGGACCGGCCTGCGGACGCATCCGCTGTCGTCGCTGTGGAGGCCCCGCGCGTGCCGGTCCCAGCCCTCGATGCCGGCTTCCTCGTCGAATTCGCCGACGTACGCCATCACGCGATGCGCGATGTTCTCGAGCACCACCGTGCCGTCGGTGAGTTCGGCCAGCGTCTGCACGATCGAGAGGTAATCGGCGCCGTCCAGGAGGAGGTTCGAGAAAGTGGACTCGACTTCCCGTTCGTGGGTGAGCGCCTGCAGGCGCTTGCCGGTCAGGATCTCGTGTACCTGCGACGAGACGCCGGCGAACGACACCTCGCGGGCGAGGGCGATGATCGGCAGGCCGCAGGCTTGCCCTTCGGCGACTACTGCATCCGGTACGCGGTCGAACATCCGTCCCGACTCCTCGATGACGAGCGCCGCGGCCCCGGCATGAGCGGCTGCGCGCACGAACGCCTGTTGAAGGGCGCCCGTGCTGCCCATTCCGAGCCCGGCGGTCAGGAGTAATTCTCCACCCCGGAGGAAGCGGGCGATATCCGAGATCTCCGAGGAATGCACCCAGCGCACCTCACGGTCGAGGCTGCCCGATCCGGTCAGGACACGGGCTCCCGCGTCTTTCAGGAGATCGATGTCGAGAGCGTCAGCGACGGTGAAAACCATGCTCAATGGTACACAGAACGTGCATGAACCGACGCAAATAGTTCCCACAATGCAACTGTCGGAAACACGTGTGGCACCGCGATGCTGAGTGACAACAGATCCAGCCCTCGCTCATCCGAAGGAAGCATCCCATGTCATTCGTCCTTAAGGCCGCCGTCGGTGAACCAGCGCAGCGGGCGAGCAACCCCGCCGTGGTCGACACCGTCGCCGCCGTCATCGCCGACGTCCGCGCGAACGGCGACGACGCCGTCCGGAAGTACTCCGAGAAGTTCGACGGCTGGTCCCCCGAATCGTTCCGGCTGGGCGAGGACCGGGTGGCGGAGATCGTGAAGTCCGTTCCCGAGACCGTCCTCGACGATCTGCGATTCGCGCAGCGCCAGATTCGCGACTTCGCCCAGGCGCAGCGGGACTCCATCCAGGACCTCGAGGTCGAGACCCTCCCGGGTGTGTTCCTCGGGCACCGCAACGTCCCGATCGACGCGGCTGCCGCCTACGTACCCGGCGGGCGCTACCCGCTGACCGCGTCCGCGCACATGACGGTCCTCACCGCGAAGGTCGCGGGCGTCGAACGCGTCGCCGCGACGACGCCTCCGAATGCCGGGGAGCCGCCGCAGATCAGTGTCGCGGCGATGCACCTCGCCGGCGCCGACGAGATCTTCGTCCTCGGCGGCGTGCAGGCCGTCGCCGCACTCGCGCTGGGCACCGAGACCATCGACCCGGTGTCCATCCTCACCGGCCCCGGCAACGCCTACGTGGCCGAGGCGAAGCGCCAGCTGTTCGGGGAGGTCGGGATCGACCTCTTCGCCGGACCGACCGAAACGCTCATCGTCGCCGATCACCTGGCCGACCCGTTCACCATCGCCGTTGATCTGCTGAGCCAGGCCGAGCACGGCCCGGATTCGCCGTGCGTGCTGATCACCACGTCGGAGTCCGTGGGACGAGCGGTGATCGATCATATCGACGCCCTGCTCCCCGGCTTGGTCACCAACGCCATCGCCGGCCCCGCGTGGCGTGATCACGGCCAGATCCACGTGGTGGACACCCTCGACGAGGCGTACCGGCTCGCCGACGTCTTCGCGTCGGAGCACGTCCAGATCCTCACCGAGGACCCCCGTCAGGCCCTGACCTCCATGCGGAACTACGGCGCCCTGTTCCTCGGCGAAGGAACGTGTGTTCCCTACGGCGACAAGCTGATCGGCACCAACCACGTCCTCCCGACGCTCGGTGCGGCCCGCTACACGGGCGGTCTGTGGGTGGGCAAGTTCCTCAAGACGCTCACCTATCAGGAGGTGCGCGACCTCGGCAGCAGCGCGAAGCTCGGCGAGGTGTGCGGCCGCCTGTCGCGTCTGGAGAAGTTCGAGGGACACGCCCGCTCCGGCGACCTTCGCGCCGCCAAGTTCGGCAACGCCCCGCTCCCGTGGGGCGACCTCCCGACCCGGGTGACGTCCGAACGATGACCCGCATCGAACACGACCTCCTCGGCGACCGCGAGGTCCCCGACGACGCCTACTACGGCATCCACACGCTGCGGGCGACGGAGAACTTCCCGATCACCGGCATTCCGCTGGCCAGCCATCCCGACCTCGTGTCGGCGCTGGCGTCCGTCAAGCAGGCGGCGGCGCAGACCAATGCCGGCCTCGGCCTGCTGCCGCGGCGCGAAGCGGACGCCATCGTGGCGGCCTGCGACGAGATCCGGGCCGGCGCGCTGCGCGACCAGTTCGTCGTGGACGTCATCCAGGGCGGCGCCGGCACGTCGACGAACATGAACGCGAACGAGGTGGTGGCCAACCGGGCCCTGGAATTGCTCGGCCACCGGCGCGGCCGCTACGAGTATCTCCATCCGCTCGAGCATGTGAACATGAGCCAGAGCACGAACGACGTCTACCCCACCGCGATCAAGGCCGGCCTGCAAACCGCCCTGACCAGGCTGCGGGCGGCCATGCAGGACTTGGCTGCGGCATTCGCGGTGAAGTCGACGGAGTTCTCCGACGTCCTCAAGGTCGGCCGCACCCAGTTGCAGGATGCGGTTCCGATGACCCTGGGCCAGGAGATCGCGACGTTCGCTCTCATGATCGACGAGGATTCTCAGCGACTCGGGGAGGCGGCAACGCTCATCTCCGAGATCAATCTGGGCGGAACGGCGATCGGGACCGGCCTCAACGCGCACCACGAGTACGCGTGGCGCGTGCGCGAGCACCTTGCCGCGATCACCGGGATCGAGGTGACGACGGCGTCCGACCTGATCGAAGCCACGCAGGACGTCGGGGCGTTCGTCCAGCTGTCCGGGGTCCTCAAGCGCACCGCGGTGAAGCTGTCCAAGATCTGCAACGACCTCCGGCTCCTGTCGTCGGGGCCGCGCGCCGGCTTCGGTGAGATCACGTTGCCGCCCGTGCAGGCGGGGTCGTCGATCATGCCGGGGAAGGTGAACCCGGTGATCCCGGAGGTCGTGAACCAGATCGCCTTCCGGGTCGTCGGCAACGACCTGACCGTGACGATGGCGGCCGAGGGCGGGCAGCTTCAGCTCAATGCCTTCGAGCCGGTCATCGCGCACAGCCTGTTCGAGACGATCGAATTGCTCACTCGCGGATGCACCGTCCTGCGGGAGCGCTGCGTGGTCGGCATCGGCGCGAACATCGACCACCTGAAGAACATGGTGGACGCGTCCATCGGCGTCGTCACCGCCCTCAACCCGCACATCGGGTACACCGCGGCCACCGCGATCGCCGCCGACGCTCTCGCGACCGGGCGCACCGTCGCCGCGCTCGTGCTCGAACGGGGTCTGCTCAGCCGCGAGCAACTCGACGACGTGCTGCGGCCGGAGAACCTCACTCGACCGCTCGTGCCCTGACGGCGGCGAGCAGCTCATCCCCCGCCGGGATGAGCTGCTCGGGTGGGGTTGACATCCACCACACTGCCGCTAACCTTTAGTTATACGTATAACCTTTTCACCGACTGCCGGTTCGCGTCGACCCGCCCGGCAGAACGTTGACACCACTCTCTACGACCGAGGAGCAGGACCCATGAGTGACGCATCCGTGGGGGAGCCCACAGGCCCGAGCAAACACAGCTACGACGTCGTCATCGTCGGCAGCGGAATGGGCGGCGGAACGCTCGCTTACGCGCTCGCGGACTCGGGAGTCGATGTGCTTCTGATCGAGCGCGGCGACTTCCTGCCGCAGGAAAAGCAGAACTGGGACCCCCGGGAAGTTTTCGAGGGACACCGGTACGCGAACGCCGAGCAGTGGTACGACACCGAGGGCAGGCCGTTCAGTCCGGGCACGTACTACTACGTCGGCGGGAACACCAAGCTGTACGGCTCGTCGCTCGTCCGGTTCCGTCGTGAAGACTTCCAGTCGACGCAACACGAGGACGGCAAATCTCCCGAGTGGCCCTTCTCGTACGACGACTTCGCGCCGTATTACGCACGGGCAGAACAGGTGTACCGGGTCCACGGCGATCACACCGACGACCCCACGCTCCCCCGTGACGAACCCTTCCCCTACCCGGCGATCGGACACGAGCCACCGGTGCAGGAGGCGGCCGACGCACTGCGGCGTCTCGGGTACACGCCGTCGAACATCCCACTGGGCATCGATCTGCGGGACGGCGGCGGATGTATCCGCTGTCAGACCTGCGACGGGTTCCCCTGCCGGGTGCTGGCGAAGTCGGACGCGGATGTGCGATGCGTCCGGCCGGCCGTCGCGTCCGGCTCGGTGGAACTGCTGACCAACGCGTACGCCGAGCGCGTCCTCACCGACGAGACCGGCAAACAGGCCACCGGCGTACGACTCCGGCACCGCGGCACCGAAGTCGTCGTCGACGCACGCACCGTGGTGGTGTCCTGTGGCGCCGTCAACTCCGCGGCGCTGCTGCTACGGTCGGCGAACGCCGCACACCCGGACGGTCTCGCCAACTCCTCCGGCATGGTCGGACGAAACTACATGGTGCACAACAACTCCATCATGGTCGGCATCAACCCGCTGAAGAAGAACACTTCCGAGTTCCAGAAGACGTTGTACATCAACGATTTCTACACTCACGGCACCGCGGACCACCCCTATCCGCTGGGACACGTGCAACTCATCGGCAAGTTGCAGGGCGAGATGATCAAGGGCCAGCGGCCGCTGATCCCCAAGTGGGCGCTGAGCCAGGCCACCGCGCGCAGCATGGATTGGTGGCTGTTCACCGAGGATCTGCCGGATCCCGACAACCGCGTCACCCTCACCGACGACGGCAACATCCAGATCGCATGGACCCCCAACAACACTCGCGCCCACGAGGTACTCGTCCGCGAGGTGCGGAAGATCCTCCGGAAGATCGGCTACCCGTTCGTCTTCAGCCAGGGCACCGGCATCGAGGTCAACTCCCACCAAGCCGGCACCGTGCGGGCCGGAACCGACCCCGCGACCTCCGTGCTCGACGCCGACTGCCGCGCCCACGACATCGACAACCTGTACGTCGTCGACTCGTCCTTCTTCCCCTCCCTGCCCGTGATGAACCCTGCCCTGTCCATCGCGGCCAACGCCTTCCGCGTCGCCGAGAGCATCGCCGACCGAATCGGCAAGACCCGTTCCCACGACACCCCGGCCCAGTCCGCGTCCCTGTGACGCTTCGCCCCCACCACACCCAGAAAGCCTCTTCGATGACAACACAGAAACTCACCGGCGGACAGATGGTCGTCGACTTCCTCATCCGCGAGGGAGTCGAGAAGGTCTTCGCGATCCCCGGACACGGCAACACCGCCCTCCTCGACGCGTTCGTCGACCGAGCCGACGAGATCGAACTGGTGCCGGCCATGCACGAACAGGGCGCCGCTCACATGGCCGACGGCTACTACCGGGCCTCCGGCAAGATCGCCGCGATCTGTACCTCCATCGGACCGGGCGCGACCAACACCCTCACCGGACTCGCGACGGCCTTCGCCGACTCGATGCCGATGCTCCTGATCACCGGTGCCGTGCACACCTACATGGAGAACCGCGGGGTGCTCCAGGAGATCGACCGCCCGCACGGCAACAACTTTCCCCGCATGGTGGAACCGGTGGTCAAGCGCTGGTGGCAGCCCAGCCGCCTCGAACAGCTTCCGGTGGCGCTCGCTCAGGCGTTCAACACCATGCACGAGGGCAGGCGCGGACCCGTGCTCGTCGACATCCCGCAGGACCTGCAGGCCGAGTACGGCGACTACACCCCCGACACCGGTGCCCGCCGTCCCGCCACCCGCGCAACCGGTGACCCGGCCGTGATCGCCGAGGCCGCACGCCTGCTGGCCGGTGCGAAACGTCCCGTCATCGTGGCCGGCGGCGGCGTCATCCACGCCGAGGCCGCCGCCGAGTTGATGGCCGTCGCCGAGCACCTCGGCGCACCGGTGACGCACTCGTTCCAGGGCAAGGGCGCGTTCCCCGCCGACCACGACCTCTACGCGTGGCCGTGCGGCGACATGGGTTCGATTCCCGGCAACGGCGTGACCCGCACAGCCGACGTGATCCTCGCCGTCGGCTGCCGGTTCAGCGACCGCATCACGTCGTCGTACCGTCCCGGCGTCACGTTCGACATCCCGAACACCAAGCTCGTGCAGATCGACATCGACGGTTTCGAGATCGGCCGCAACTACCCGGTCGAGGTCGGCGTCGTCGGCGACGCGAAAACGTCCCTCGCCGCGCTGCGCGACGTGCTCGCCGATCTCGGGCCTGCCCTCGACTACCGCAACACCGACTACTTCGCCGAACTGCAGGATCTCAAGGCGCAGTGGGAAGAGCACCTGCGGCCGATGCGGACCACCGACTACCTGCCGATGACCAACTCGCGGGCGATGGTCGAGATCCGCAAGGCCCTTCCGCGCGAGGGCATTCTGGTCACCGATTCGTCCAACCCGGCGAACCAGGCGTTCAACGAGTTCCCGATCTACGGCCCGAAGACCAACATCGTGGCCGGCGGCTTCTCCGGCATCGGATTCGGTGTGCCCGCCGCGATCGGTGCGCAGATCGGCGCCCCGGACACCCCGGTCCTGGCGATGGTCGGCGACGGCAGCTTCCTCCAGACCGGCACCGAGATCGCGACCGCCGCGATGCTCGGAGTGCCGCTGGTGATCGTCGTGCTCAACAACGGCGGCTGGGAGGCGATCAAGGACCTCCAGATCAGCCTGTTCGGTGAAGAACGCGAAATCATCTCCGGGTGGAAGAACCTCGACGGGACACCGTATTTCGCCGACATCACCCGGTTCGCTCAGTCACTCGGCTGCAGCGCCGAGCGCGTCGAGGACCCGGAGAAGCTGGCCGACGCGATCGAGCGCGCCTTCGCGACACCGGGCCCGGTGATCATCGAGGCGATGAGCGCCCACGAGCTGCCGTGGACGGAAATGCACCCGACCGGCTGGTGGGACATCACCGTTCCCGCCTACCACGGCGAGGTCCGCGACGACTACGTCGCGCAACGCGGATTCTGATCGGAGACCGGCATGGGACAGATCACACTCGGCCTGAACCTGGAGTTCGCCCGATTCGAGAACGGGTCGTTCGACTGGGCCATGGACCAGGCCGCGGAGATCGGCTACAAGTACGTCGAGCCGATGGTCTACTGGGGCCGCGAGTTGCTGAGCACGGCCGGGTACTTCCACACCCGGTCGATGCTCGACGACCCGCTCATCATGCGGGACGCCGCCGAATCACGCGGGCTTACCATCTCCTCGCTGTCCAGTCATGCACCGCTGGCCAAGCCGGACGTGAGCGTCGACTATCTGAAGCAGTCGATCCGCTACGCGGCCGAGGTCGGGTCCCCGATGATCATGGTCGACGACGGGCCGCTGCCGACGTGGACCACCGAGGCGGAGAACTACACGCTGATGCGGTACACGCTGCAGGAGGCGGCGAAGGTGGCCGAACCGCGCGGCATCAAGATCGCTATCGAGACGCACGGCGAGTACACCGCGACCCCCGAGCGGCTCGCGAAGATCATGACGCTGATCGACAGCCCGGCACTGACGATCAACCTCGACACCGGCAACAGCTACCTCAGTGAGAACGACCCGCACGAGTGGCTCGAGCAGATCGTCGGCGGCGTCACACACCTGCACGCCAAGGACATCGGCATCGAAGACGCGAAGAGGCTGCGCGGCAAGGTCCGGGGCATGCTCGGCTGCGCCTGCGGCGACGGCGTCATCGACTGGGAACGCATCGTCACCACACTGCACAAGGCCGACCACGACGTCGTCCTGTCGGTCGAGTGCGGTGGCCTCGACGCCGCGAAGAAGAGCTACACCTACCTCACAGATCTGATCACCCGCATCCAGGGCAGCTGACAACGGCGTCGCCGGTCCTGCAGGTGATCTCGCGACACCCTGGGTCCTGAACCGACATTCGAGTCCCCGGTGCGTCGTGTCCACCGTGCCGCCCGACACCCCGTGTGTCGGGCGGCACGCTTCACCCCTACCAGTAACCGGGAAGAGCTTGTCATGAATACTCCTGCCCGCACCGAGGCACGTCATCGCGTGGTGATCATCGGTTCCGGATTCGGCGGCCTGTTCGCCGCGAAGGCGTTACGCCGGGCCGACGTCGACGTGGTGATCGTCGACCGCACCAGCCACCACCTGTTCCAGCCGCTGCTGTACCAGGTGGCGACGGGCATCCTGTCCGAGGGAGAGATCGCACCGTCGACCCGGATGGTGTTGAAGAATCAGTCGAACGCCTCGGTGATACTGGGGGACGTCACCGACATCGACCTGGCGACGCGCAGGATTACGTCGACCCACCAGGGCAAAACGACCACCACCGGGTACGACAGTCTGATCGTCTCGGCCGGAGCCCGGCAGTCGTACTTCGGTAACGACCACTTCGCCGAACACGCCCCCGGAATGAAGTCCATCGACGACGCACTCGAACTCCGTGGCCGGATCCTGGGCGCGTTCGAACGTGCCGAACTGTCCACCGATGCCGAGGAGCGGGCGCGCCTCCTTACGTTCGTGGTGGTCGGCGCCGGACCCACCGGGGTGGAAATGGCCGGTCAGATCGCGGAACTGGCCCACCGCACGCTCGTCGGCGCGTACCGGAACTTCGACACCCGCGACGCCCGGATCGTCCTGCTCGACGCCGCGTCCGCGGTGCTGCCGCCGTTCGGCGACCGGCTCGGGTCCACCGCGGCCGAACGCCTCGAGAGGATCGGGGTCGAGGTGCGACTCGGCGCGACGGTCACCGACGTCGACGCAGACGGGGTGACGATCAAGGACGGGCGAGGCGAGACCGTCCGCATCGAATCCGCGTGCAAGGTGTGGTCGGCGGGCGTGGAAGCCAGCCCACTGGCCAGGCAGCTTGCCGAGCAGTCGGGGGCCGAACTCGACCGGGCCGGGCGGATCGCCGTCCGCGAGGACCTGACGGTGCCGGGACACCGCGAGGCGTTCGTGATCGGCGACATGATGGCGCGCGACCGCCTTCCCGGGGTGGCGCAGGTCGCGATCCAGGGTGGCCGCTACGCGGCGCGGCAAATCGCAGCCGATGCCGGCAGGCGCGCGACGTCACCCGACCGCGTTCCGTTCCGATACCGGGACAAGGGGTCGATGGCGACGATCTCGAGGTTCAACGCGGTCGTGAAGGTCGGGGGCATCGAACTCGCAGGATTTCTGGCGTGGATCCTGTGGCTGGCCGTCCACGTCGTCTACGTCGTCGGGTTCCGGAGCCGGCTGTCCACGCTCATGTCGTGGACGTGGACGTTCCTCGGGTCGTGGCGGGGACAGATGACGGTCACCGACCAACAGGTGGTGGCACGCAACGTCATGGGCACACTCGTTCTCCTCGACTCGGGTGAGGACGACGATGACGCTGTTGTCGCCAGAGCGAGCTGACACCCGGGAGACACGCGCGGTCCGGCCGATAGGCTGGGCTCGGTAACCGTGCGACGGAGAGGATCGGCATTCGTGACCACGATGCACGACGTCGCCCGAGCGGCAGGCGTGTCGCAGGCCGCGGTCTCGTACGCGTACAACCAGCCCCACAAGCTGTCGGCAGCCCGGCGCGCCCACATCTTCCAGGTGGCCGCGGAACTCGGGTACGCCGGCCCCAACCCCGCGGGCCGCAATCTCCGCACCGGACAGGTCGGTGCGCTGGGGCTGATGATCACCGACTCGCTGCGCTACGCATTCGACGATCCGGCCACCTCGCAGTTGCTGAAGGGCATATCGGAGGTCGGTGAACTCGCCGAGGTCGCGCTGACGCTGCTGCCCTGCCCACTCGAGTCGACCCGGGTGGCCGAGGGATCCGGCGTGCTCGTGCGGGGCGCGGTGGACGGATTCCTCGCGTATGCGATGCCGGACGGCCACCCCGGAATGCAGACGGCGATGAGCCGCCGGCTGCCGATAGTCGTGATCGACGGCCCCAATCCTGGCGGACTGCCGCGCGTCGGGATCCGGGATCGGCAGGCCGCCAAGGAAATCGCGGAGCACGTTCTGTCGCTCGGGCACCGGCGTATCGGGTTTCTCGTCGACCGGCTCGTCCCCGACGGCAAGGGCGGGCCCGTCGACGCCGCCCGCATCCGGGCCGCACGCGACCACGTGATGAAGGAACGCCTCGCCGGATACGCCTCCGCCTGCCGGAAACACACGGTGCCGTGGTCGTCCGCCGTGGTCGTCGAAGCAGGCGGGTTCGACTACGAACTGTCCCGCACCGCCGTCGAGACGCTACTCGATGCCGGTCCCGTGACCGCCGTGATCGCAGCCTCCGACCTGCTGGCCCTCGCGGCCATCGACGTCGCACAGGAACGTGGACTCCGGGTGCCGCAGGATCTGTCGGTGGTCGGTTTCGACGACATCCCCGCGGCCCGGGCCGCCGGACTCACGACGGTCCGGCAACCGCTCGTCGAGAAGGGCCGCGAGGCCGCGCAACTGCTGCTCGACATCATCGGCGGCGGAGCTGGACGGGAAATCACACTCCCCACCGAGCTCGTCGTCCGCGAGAGCTCCGGACCCGTTCCCGCGGAGCAGTGAGTTACCCTACTTCGCCTCGCAGTTCGGGATTGCCGTCGACGATGGAGTAGAGCGCCTCGGTTATCGCCTTCACCCGCGCGAGTCGCGTCAACTCCCGCGGTACCACCAGCCAGTAGGTGCGGTGCGCAATAAAGTCGTCGCGGAGAACCGGCACGAGATCCTCGTCCAGCGCCCCGATGTAGCTCGGCAGCGGCGCGATCCCGACTCCATGCTTCACGGCCTGGTAGTGGCCCGCGATGTTGTTGGTCTGGATCTGGGCTTGGAAATCCGGAATCAGCGAGTCGAGGATACGCAGCGGTTCGACATCCAGGAATGCATCCACGTACCAGATGAGCGTGTGGTGCCGGAGATCCTCGAGCGACGTGATGGGGTCGTGTTGGTCCAGGTAGCCCCGTGACGCGTACAGACGGAGGTCGTACTCGGCCAGTTTGCGGACCACGACGGACCGCGGCGACGGACGCTCGAGGGTGACCGCGATGTCGAAGTCGCGCCCGGTCAGCAGGTCGTGGGTGGTCGACGTGACGAGTTCGGTGAACAGATCGGGGTGCTCGGACCGCAGAGCGGCCAACCCTGGCACCAGCACGAACGACCCGAAGCCGTCGGGAGTGATGATGCGGACGGTGCCCGTCAGCCCGCCCAGGGACGACGTTTCGTCGAGAGCGGCGAGCACCGCGGATTCCACCGCCTCCGCGTGGGGAACCAGTCGCCGGCCCGCTTCGGTGAGCTGCCACCCCGACACGCCACGATCGAAAAGTCTCGTGCCCGTGTCTTTCTCGAGTCGAGTGATTCTCCGCGAGACGGTCGTGTGATCGACACCGAGCCGCTTCGCCGCATCGGCGAGGCGGCCGGTTCTCGACAACTCCAGGAGATAACGCATGTTGTCTGCGGTGAACATCGCCCTCATCCCTGTGCAAAAGTGCAGTCCGAAGTGCCATTTTACTCGTTGACGCAGGCATTGTTGCCCAGCAGACTCGTGGGCACCCCACCTTTCCCAGGAGTGAACCCCATGGCCGTTATCTCGCATTGGCTCAACAACAAGTCCTACCCCGGAACGCGTGTCGATACCGCCCCGGTCACCAATCCGGCGACCGGTGCCGTCACCGGTCAGGTCGCCCTCGCCAGCGTCGAGGACGCCCGCGCCGTCATCGACGCCGCCGCCGCCGCGTTCCCCGCCTGGCGCGACACCTCCCTCGCCAAGCGCACCCAGGTGATCTTCAACTTCCGGGAACTGCTCAACGCCCGCAAAGGCGAGTTGGCCGAGATCATCACCG